>DASXNC010000366.1:0-1908 GCA_036495325.1 Steroidobacteraceae bacterium | reverse complement strand
TTTCATCTCGAGGAGACGGCCGGGCGCGAGACCGTTTTCGGCGGGCTCGTGGCGAGCGGATGGCACACGGCGGCTCTCACGATGCGCCTCGTCGTCGAGGGCGGACCGCCGCTCGCGGGCGGCACCGTGGGACTCGGCGCGGAGCTCAGCTGGACCGGGCCGGTGCGCCCCGGCGATACCCTGCACGTACGCGCGGAGGTGATCGAGACGGTGCCCTCACGATCACGCCCGGACCGCGGCCGGGTCGTGATGCGCACCGAGACGCTGAATCAGCACGGCCAGGTGGTGCAGACCTGCATCTCCAAAGTGCTCGTTCCACGTCGGCCCGCGGCGGCAACCGCTCGGGAAAGGGGCTAGCGGAACCGTTGTCGCGACCGGCAGGGTCGAGCCGTCAAGCCCCAGCACAGAAGCCCTCAGGACGCCGAGATGCGAACCGCCGCGGCACGGGTTATCATCGGGCGATGACCAAGCTCGAAAAGCCCCTCAAGCGGGAGCTCGCAATCGGCGAGCAGGCCTACGTGCTCACGATCGCTCCCGAAGGCCTGAAGCTGACTCTCAAAGGTCATCGCAAGGGTCGCGAGATCGCCTGGCGCGAGCTAGTGGGCGGCGATTCCGAATCGGCAGAGTCGGGTACGTCGCTCGAAGGTCCGGGCGCGCCCGCGACCTGATCGCCGCGCTCCGCGCGCTCGCCGCGGCTCGCCATCCGCAACACGCTCGGGAACACGCTCGACTCTGTCCGCGAGGCGCCTACTCGAAGTAGGCGATCGTGCGGAGCTCGATGCTGTGGCGCGGCTTCGCGTCCGGGAACGTCGGATCGCGAAATGCGGTGTGCGGCGTGCGCCACGCGCGCGTGCGATCCGAATCGTGAAGCTTCACGAGAAGCGCTTCCTCGCGTGTCATGCGGGAGAAGTACCACCAGCGATGCGCCGGGCTGAAATGAAAGATCGCTGCGCCCGGCACCTGGTCCTCGTTCGGCATCGGCCCGAGCATCGTCGCCTCATCCGGAATGCTGTCCACGACGAACATGGTGTTCGTGGTGCCCTCCTCCGCGCGCACGCTGCGCGCATCGCACACGGCGAGCGGTGTGTCTTGCGGCGGATCGGAGAACGCTCGCCAGAAGCTCGAGTAGAGGAAGCGCGAGTATCCCGGACCGCCGGGGAACGCCCGCTCGTAGGTCGGCGCGCCATGCGGTCCGCGCGGTCGGGCGCCGTGTCGACGTGCGCCTCGCCTGCCGGCGGCTGCACGCCGCCGCTGTGCGTGTAGCCCACTGTATCGCGCTTGAATCGACTCAGGTCACCCGAGGTGCGCGTCATCCAGCCGAGCGTCGCGACGCGCGTCGCACCGGTCAGCGCCTTCACGGCCTCATTGACTTCGCCGGGATAGATTGCCTCGACATCGTTGCGATCGAAGAAATCGCGCACGGCACTCGCATGGCGCACGAGCTCGAAGCCGTGCGTGTCGAGCTTGAAATGCTCCGCGATCGGCCGCGCATCGCGGACCTGAATCGTATGCGCCTCGTAACGGCCGGTGTTGTGCTCGACGCCCGGCGCGACGAAGCGGCGGTTGATGAACGAGCCCCGCGCGACGTACACGATCTGAGCCTCGACGCTGCGAGCGGCGTCCTCGACGTCACCGGGGCCACCCGGGCCAGGCCGAACAATGCCTCGCCGCGCGGACGTGGGATTCGGCTCCTCCATCAGTAGAGCGCCCCTTCCTCGCTTCCCAGCATCTCTTTGCGCACGAGCGGGACCGGAGGGCCGCCGTAGGTGAGGAACTTGTCGTGGAACGCCCGCCAATACATACGCGGGTCGGCTGCGCTCGCAGCGCCCGGCTGCCGCGCCACCCAGTCGTCGCGCAGCTTGCGGATCATGAGCTTCCCGAGCGTGTAGTTGAGATACGCCGGATCGT
>DASXNC010000365.1:0-1837 GCA_036495325.1 Steroidobacteraceae bacterium | reverse complement strand
TTGCGGCAGCCCTCGCGCGAGATGCTCCACACGCGCAGGGTATCCGCCGCCGTGATCGGCTTGCCCTCGCGCGCCCAGCGCTCCGAGAGCTCCGTGCAGAGCCGCGTCGCCGCGATCGTGAGCGACTCGGCGGCATCCGTGCGGCTGAGGGCCTCTCCGAAGGTCATCTGATTGAACGGGTCGTGCGAACGCGGCACCTGCGGGTTGAAGGTCATCTTCTTGGTCCGCAGCAGCTGCTCGAACTCCTCGAGCGCCGCACGCGCGGTGCCGGTGAAGATCGCGCCGAACTCGCAGCTGAACCATCCTGCGAGAATGCCGAGATACATCGGATTGCCGTGCGCACGCGTGCCGTGCGTGCCCTCGGGCAGGTGCTCGGAGGAGAGCATCACGTTCGCCGGCACGAAGTGATGCTCCGGCACGAACGCTTCGGCGATCTTCACGCTGTTCGAGCCGCTCGCCTGCATACCCATGCTGCGCTCGCCGCCCCAGTCGGGCAGGACTTCGAACCGCTCCCGCGGCACGACGAAGTACACGATCTGCGGCGCCCCGCCGTCGCCTCTCAGCAGCCCCGCGCCCATGAAATGCGTCGACACCGGAATGCCGGAGGCGAACGGATGCACGCCGCTCACGATATATCCGCCTTCGACGCGCCGGTACGTTCCGGTCGGTCCCGCGGTCATCGCGCAGCGGAAGTCTCCTTCGGGCCCGAAGAGCTCGCGCTGCGCCTCGAGCGGCCAGTGCGAGGCGAGCACGAGACCATGCGAGGCGGCGAGCGTGAAGCACCACCCCGCGGCCGGGTGCCCGTGGGAGAGCTCCATGACGGCCCGGACATACGTCTCGAGACTGAGCTCGTAGCCGCCGAACATGCGCGGCTGCAGGATGCGGTAGAAGCCCCCGCGCAGCAGCCGCTCGTGAACCTCATCGGAGTAGCGGCCCCGGGCATCGCTCTGCTCCTGCTGCTCGTAGAGGAGCGGCCGGAGCGCCGCCGCCCGGGCGATGAGCGTCTCGGCCGTGAGGCCAGGCTCGGGCTGCGGAAGAGTCTGCATGCGCGCTTTCCCCCTTGCGCGTGGCGCGCCTTCAGCGAGCCGCGAGCCGCGCCGCGAGGCGCGGATAAACCTTGAGCGCATTGCCCTCGAAGAGCTTGCGTCGATCCGCCTCGCCGAGCGGCAGCGCATCGATGTAGCGCTTCGTGTCGTCGTAGTAGTGCCCGGTTCGCGGATCGATCCCCCGCACCGCTCCGACCATCTCCGAGCCGAAGAGTATGTTCTCGACCGGCACGACCTCGAGCAGCAGCTTGATCCCCGGCAGATGATAGACGCACGTGTCGAAGTACACGTTCTTGAGCAGCAGCTCCTCGAGCGGCGGGCGCTTCATGTCCTGCGCGAGCCCGCGGTAGCGTCCCCAGTGGTACGGCACCGCACCGCCGCCGTGGGGAATGATGAACTTCAGCGTCGGGAAGTCCTTAAACAGGTCGCTCGTCAGGAACTGCATGAACGCCGTCGTATCCGCGTTGATGTAGTGCGCACCCGTTGCATGGAAATTGGGATTGCACGAGGAGCTCACGTGCACCATCGCGGGCACCTCGAGCTCCACCATCCGTTCGTAGAGCGGATACCAGTGCCGGTCGGTGAGCGGGGGCGAATTCCAGTTCCCCCCGGAGGGGTCCGGGTTGAGATTGCAACCGACGAACCCGAGCTCCTTCACGCAGCGCTCCAGTTCCGGGATGCAGGTTTCGGGCGGCACGCCGGTTGATTGAGGCAACTGGCAAACTCCAATAAAATTCTTGGGATACATCGTGACGATGCGGTGGATCATGTCATTGCAGATGCGCGTCCAG
>DASXNC010000364.1:0-2480 GCA_036495325.1 Steroidobacteraceae bacterium | reverse complement strand
CTTCACGCCGCGATGTCGGGACGCGGCAGGCCCCCCGCTCGCCGGACGTGGCTCGATTGACTCCACGGCGGCGCGCAGAGAGACTGCGCGTTCGTTTACTCGCCGCGGATTCGCCTCCATGACAATAAAGTCCGACTCCGTCGTCACGATCCACTACACGCTTAAGGATGATGGCGGGCAGGTCATCGACAGCTCGGAATCCGGCGACCCGCTCACCTATCTTCATGGCCATGGTCAGCTGATCTCCGGGCTCGAGCGGCAGCTCGAGGGCCGGGCCGCCGGCGATAAGCTGAACGTCACGATCGCCCCGGCCGACGGCTACGGCGAATACGACAACGCGCTCATAGAGCAGGTCCCGCGCCGCGCGTTGAAGGGCATTACGAACGTCAAGGTGGGCATGCAGCTGCGCGCCCAGGCGGATCACGGAGCGCGCACCGTCACCGTCACGCGGGTCGCGGGTGATATGGTGACGCTCGACGGCAACCATCCGCTTGCCGGGAAGAACCTCAACTTCGATGTGGAAGTCGCGGCCGTGCGCGAAGCCACGGCCGAGGAGCTCGAGCACGGCCACGTGCACGGTCCGGGCGGGCATCATCACTGATTAGAGCCTCATGCCGAGGCGGCGCACCGAGGATCAGGGTCTGCTCGAGACAGTGCGCGCGGCGTTGCGGGACGCGGCCGATCCGCGGAAGGCGCCCGCGATGCAGGCATACATGAACTATTGCTCTGGCGCGGGGCGCGTGAAGAGCTGATCGTCACGGGCGCTTGGTGGGACTACGTGGACGATATCGCAGCGCATCGAGTCGGACCGATTTTGGCGCGGGAGCCCACGCTGATGAAGCGCAAGATGCTGTCGTGGAGCCGCTCGGACAACCTCTGGAAGCGGCGGACGGCGATTCTCTGCCAGCTCGGCCTCAAGGCGCAGACCGATCGCGGGCTGCTCTACGCCTGTATCGAGCCTTCGCTGCCTTCGCCTGAATTCTTCCTGCAGAAGGCGATCGGCTGGGCGCTGCGACAGTACGCCCGCACGGACCCGGCCGCGGTCCGCATATACGTTCGAAGCCGGGGCGAGCGCCTGAGCTCCCTCAGCCGCCGAGAGGCGCTGAAGCATCTCGGCTGACCACCTGCGGGGGCGCGGCGCGCGCGTATTCCCGAGCTTGGACCGTACAGCGTGGTCGGCCGCTCGAGCGCAATTTAAAGGTTGTTAGCGGACAATTGCGGGTGTACTTTGTTGCCCGCGAGAGGTCCACGGGCTAGCCATACAAAGCACGGTGCCGCCCCACCTTGGTCTCATGGTCGCTACCGCACCTGTTTCGCTTGAAGGCGTCCTCATAACTGCGGAGTTAGAGCGACGGCCTTCGCGCGCACCCGAGTTTGAGGCAGAGAGTCGAGCGCTTGTTGCGCTATTGAAGGCCTTGAAGAAGGCGGACGCGCACATGCTGGGGGAGCTCACCAAGGCGGCACTGACCCTCTGTCGCGCACATTCGGCTGGCATCAGCGTTGAAGAGGAGGACCATGGGCGCAAGGTCTTTCGGTGGCGCGCTGCGGCGGGGTCATGGATGCAGTATCTCCACGGCACCATGCCGCGCGAGGCAAGCCCGTCCAGCATCGTCCTCGACACGAGGACGCCGCAGCTCATGGCCTTTCCGGAACGTCACTTCATCAATCTGCCCTCATCTCTCCCGCCGTTGGCTGAGACGCTCCTCGTGCCCTTCGATGTCGATGGGGTTACGGTAGGAACCGTTTGGGCGACTGTGCACGACGAGAGTCGCCGCTTCGATCGGGAGGATCTACGTCTGCTGCAGAGCCTGAGCGAATGTGCCTCCGTGATATACGAGATGCGTCAGCGCACTGCACAGGTGCAAGATGCGTTGACCCGAGCGCGCGACGGATCACAGCTTCTGCAGACGATCAGTGCCGGATTGGTTCGTGAGAACGACGTCGACGCCCTGTACGAGCAGTTCCTCGACGCCGCAGTGAGCATCATGCGCTCGGAGTTCGCGAGCATGCAGATGCTCGCCGACGGTGCGCTCTCGCTGATCGCCTGGAGAGGGTTTCACCCGGATTCCGCGCGGTTCTGGCGGAGCGTTGACTTCGACTCGGCGACTCCCTGCGGGCGCATGTTGCGCACGGGAGAGCGCTACGTCATCACCGATACCGAGCACGATGAGCTGCTCGCGGGGTCCGCCGATCTCGATGAGTTTCGCCGCTCCGGCATAAGGGCGGTGCAATCAACCCCGCTGAGATCCCGTTCCGGCGAGCTGCTCGGCGCTCTCTCGACGCTCTGGCGCGCACCGCACGAACCCACCGTCAGTGAATTTCAACTCTTCGACGTCCTGGCGAGGCTTGCCGCCGATCTCATCGAGCGTGCCAAAACGGATCAGGCGCTGCGCGAGGCCGATCACCGCAAGAACGAGTTTCTCGCCATATTGGGCCATGAATTGAAAAATCCCTTGACCCCGCTCCTCGCCGGACTGGAG
>DASXNC010000363.1:0-2218 GCA_036495325.1 Steroidobacteraceae bacterium | reverse complement strand
CAGGTGGTCTTCGCGAGTCTCACGACACCGCGCGAGATACCGGATTCCGCGTTCAAGCCCGATATCGCGATCGCGGGATTCGTGACGCTGCGGGAAGCGCCCATGGCCGCCGGTGCCGATGCGGCAATCGCCTCGTGGTATGCGCTCAAGCTGCCGCCGGGCTTTCACATGACCGTGCGGACCGAGCAGATCATTCCCGGCGCCGCAGGTCCCGTCGAGCACATCGTGTACACCGACGGCTTCGCCACCGTGTCCGTTTTCGTCGAATCTCACATGCACCCCGACCACGCACTCTCGGGCGGCAGCCAGCTCGGGTCCTCATCCGCCTACGCGACGGTCGTCGATGGCCATCCAGTCACAGCCGTCGGTGAGGTGCCCCCGGTCACGGTGCGGTTCATCGCGAGTTCCGTACAGGCGCGCCCCGCCGGGCACTGAGCCGATTCGGAACCGCTCCGCGACGCGAACGCCATGAACGCGCGACTCACCGTCATGCACCGGCACGGCTGCGAGCTGTGCGACGACATGCTCGTGGAGCTCGAGCGGCTGCGCGCCGCGGTCGACCTGCCGCCGGTCGAGACCGTCGACGTCGACAGCGACTCGGAGCTGCACCGCCGTTACGGGCTCTCCGTCCCCGTGCTCCTGCTCGATGGGACGGTCGTCTGCCGGCATCGCCTCGATGCCACGGAGCTCGTCCGACTTCTCGGACAGCGCTCGGCCTGAACTCCGTATAGAATCGCCCGGCCGCTCGAGGAGCCTCTCCGAGCGGAGCAATCCTTCTCTCGATGCGGCTCATACGTAATTTCTCCATCATTGCACACGTCGATCACGGCAAATCGACTCTGGCGGACCGGCTCATCCAGCTCTGCGGCGGCCTCGAGGCGCGCGAAATGCAGGAGCAGGTGCTCGATTCGATGGAGCTCGAGCGCGAGCGCGGGATCACGATCAAGGCGCAGAGTGTGACGCTGCACTACGCGGCCCGCGACGGCGAGCGCTACCAGCTCAATCTCATCGACACTCCAGGACACGTCGACTTCTCGTACGAGGTCTCCCGCTCGCTCGCCGCCTGCGACGGCGCGCTGCTCGTGGTCGATGCTTCGCAAGGCGTCGAGGCACAGAGCGTCGCCAACTGCTACACCGCGATCGAGCAGGGACTCGAGGTGGTGCCAGTCATCAATAAGATCGATCTGCCTTCCGCGGACCCTGCACGCGTCGCGCAGGAGATCGAGGACATCATCGGCATCGAGGCGAAGGATGCGATGCGGGTGAGCGCCAAAACCGGCGAGGGCGTGCCCGAGCTGCTCGAGACACTGATCCGGCGCATTCCGGCGCCGAAGGGTGATCCGGCAGGGCCCCTGCAGGCGCTCATCATCGACTCGTGGTTCGACAACTACGTCGGCGTCGTCTCGCTGGTGCGCGTCGTCAACGGCACTCTCTCGAAAGGAGAGAAAATCCGCGTGATGTCGACGGGGCGCAGCCATTACGTCGACCGGCTCGGGCGCTTCACCCCGAAGCCGGTCGCGGAGCCGCAGCTCGCCGCGGGCGAGGTGGGCTTCATCGTCGCGGGGATCAAGGAGATCGACGGCGCGCCGGTCGGCGACACGATCACGCTCGAGAGCCGCCCAGCGGCCACCCCGCTCGCGGGATTCCGGGAGATCAAGCCGCGCGTGTTCGCGGGTCTGTTCCCGGTCGACTCGGAGGATTACGAAGCGTTCCGCGATGCGCTCGCCAAGCTGCGCCTCAACGACTCGGCTCTGCACTACGAGCCGGAGGTCTCCGGAGCGCTCGGATTCGGCTTCCGGTGCGGCTTCCTCGGCCTGCTGCACATGGACATCGTGCAGGAGCGGCTCGAGCGCGAGTATCACCTCGACCTCGTCACGAGCGCTCCGACCGTCGTCTACGAGGTGGCGCGCACCGACGGCGGGATCGACTACGTGGACAATCCCGCCAAGCTCCCCCCGTCCAACGAGATCGATGAGATCCGCGAGCCGATCATCACCGCGAACATTCTCGTGCCCCCGGACCACGTGGGTGCGGTGCTCAAGCTCTGCACCGACAAGCGCGGCGTGCAGAAGAAGATGCTGTACCTGGGCACGCAGGTGTCGCTGCAGTACGCGCTGCCGATGGCTGAAGTGGTGCTGGATTTCTTCGACCGCTTAAAGTCGGTGAGCCGCGGCTACGCCTCCTTTGACTACGAATTCAGCCATTTCCAGAGCGCGCC
>DASXNC010000362.1:0-7952 GCA_036495325.1 Steroidobacteraceae bacterium | reverse complement strand
CCGGCGCTGCGGTTCCACCCGTCACGGCCGCCATTCCATCCGCGTCGGTTGCGATTGCAACTGCACCGGCTCCCGCGAGCTCGCAACCGCAGGCCGGTGCGGAGCGGCAGCCGCGCCCCTCCAGTGGTACGCTTCGACGATCCGGCAACGAGGCCGGCTGATTCCTCTTTGGGGGCAAGCGACCGTGAACACCGATCCTCGGGAAATTCTCTCGCGCGCGCGCATGGGCTGGCTGCAGATCACCGCCGTGGTGATCACGATCGGCCTCAACGCGCTCGACGGCTTCGACGTGCTCTCGATCGCGTTCGCCTCGCCCGGAATCGCCTCGGAGTGGCACCCGAGCAAGACCGCGCTCGGCTGGCTCCAGTCGATGGAGCTCGCGGGGATGGCGCTCGGCTCGATCCTCCTTGGCGGCGTCGCTGACCGGATCGGCCGGCGTGCCACCATCCTCGGCTGTCTCATCGTCATGGCCGCGGGTATGTTCCTCGCCACGACGGCGAACAGTATCGAAGTTCTCTCCGTCTACCGCGTCATCACCGGGCTCGGGATCGGCGGCACGCTCGCGGCGATCAACGCCGTGGCGTCCGAGTTCTCGAACACGCGCACGCGCAACCTTTCGGTCTCGATCATGTCGATCGGCTACCCCATCGGCGCGGTGGTCGGCGGCCTCATCGTCACGGAGCTCCTGAAGGGGCACGATTGGCGCGCGGTCTTTTACTTCGGTTCCGCGTTTACCGTCCTTTTCATTCCGCTCGTGTTCTGGTTCGTGCCGGAGTCGGTCCCCTGGCTCATTCGCAAGCAGCCCCGGGGGGCGCTGGAGAACGTGAATCGCACGTTGAGGCGCATGGGCCACGCAGCCATCGAATCGCTGCCCAAGGTTGCACCCGAAGTGCGCTCGCGCTCGAGCGGCGACATCTTCGGGCCCGCGCTCATCGCGACCACGATTCTCGTGACGGCGACGTACTTTTTCCACGTCATGAGCTTCTACTACGTCGCGAAGTGGGCTCCGAAAATCGTCGTCGACATGGGCTTTACCCAATCGCAGGGCGCCTCCGTGCTCACCTGGGGCAACGTCGGCGGCATGGTGGGTGGTGCGCTTCTCGGCGTGCTCACGCTGCGCTTCGATGTCAAGCGGCTCACCATCGGCTCGATGCTTCTCGGCGCGATCGCCGTGAGTCTGTTCGGTCGCAGCGCACATGAGCTCGGGGAGCTCTCGTTCCTCTGCGCCTTCGCGCTTTTCTGCACGAATGCCGGCATCGTCGGCATGTATGCGATCTTTGCTCAGGTCTTCCCGACGCACGTACGCTCGTCCGGGACCGGCTTTGCGATCGGAGTGGGGCGCGGCGGCTCTGTGCTCGGCCCGCCGCTCGCGGGCTTTCTATTCGACCAGCACTACGGCCTGCCCACCGTGTCGATGGTGCTGGCTCTCGGCACGCTCATCGCGGCGTTCATACTCGCGAGCCTGAAGCTCGGCAAGCCAACCGTGGAGTCGGAGGACGAAGTGGAGGCTTCGGCGGCGGGCGCCACCACGGCGAGCTAAATCCGGATACACCTGTGGCGGAAGCTTCGCGACGGCAGCCGGACGAGTTCTGAGTTTCACCCGGAATTCGTGTAGCCTCGCCTTCACGACGGGACCGTCGACGACTGCACGGATTTGCTGTCGGAGGCTACCGGATTCGATGGATACCTTGCTTCGGCCGCAGCGCTCATCCGTGTGGGTCCGCGGTCCGGTATGGGATAGCGCGTGGATCCTCAACGCGCTCTGGCTCCTGCCCATTGCTCTCTGGCTGGGTCATGGACATCCGGATCTTCAATCAAGCCCACTCGACAGCTTTTACTTCGGGCTCACCGCGCTGTTCTGGATCGGCCATCGCCTGAGCAGCACTTGGCTCGCCTACTGTACCGAGGCGTACCGGCCGCTCCTGCGGAATGATCCAATACGCTTCGTGGTGCTCCCGCTGCTGGTCACGTTCACGTGCTTTGTCGTATTCCTGCCTGCCGACGCGGCACTTCCGTGGACGCGCGAAGAGCGCCTCGTGGCCATGGCGGTACTCGACTATGGACTCGTGACGTACCACTTCGCGGCACAGCATTTCGGTGCCCTGTCTCTTTATCGGATGCGGGCCGAGCGCGCGGGTAGCAAGCATGCCAGGCACTTTGATCGCCTCTTCGCGCTCGGCGTAGGCGGCGGGCTCGCTTTCCTGGCCGACATCCTGGCCGGATCGGCCGCCTACCAGAATCTATGGATCGGCCACCTGCATGTTCCGACCTGGCTTACAACGAATCAGGCAGCAGTCCGGGCAGTGGGCCTCTCGGTATTGTTCCTCGCGACGGCCCTCATGCTGATCGCGGAGGCACGCGCACCCCGTCGCTCATTGCCGCGCGTCCTGTACATTCTGGGACTGGCTGCGATGGTCGCCATCGCCCTGCGGCCCCGGAGCTTCGCTCTCTATCTTGTGATCTGGACGTCGCAGCACTGGGTTCTCGCTACGGGACTTGCTTCTCAAACCACCGCCGGAGAACCGCCTCCAGTACGCGGCGCCGTCCGACGCGCATTGCATGCGCTGAATACCAGACCCTGGGCCTTCGTGCTGCTTTTTGCCGCCTCTTCAGTGCTGCTGCTGCCGTTCTTTGAAGTGGAAGCCAACTTGGACAACGGGGGCACGTACTACGCAGATCGGATCTTCGGCGCCTTCGCCGGCGCGTTACGTACTTCCGACTGGGTTCCCGCCCTGGTGGCCCTCGGGTTTGCAACCGGGTTCGTGCACTATCTCCTGGATCGAAGCGTCTACCGGATGTCCGATCCGCGGATTCGTTCGGCGGCACGCGGTCTCCTTCAGCAACGCCACACCGTAAGCCGCGCGGTGACCGCCAGTCGCGCGTGAGCCTTCGGGGCCTGCCGCCGCCGCGATTCGCGCCTACGGTGTGAAGGACCGCCGATCGTTACCGAACTGCGACGCGACCCATGGGCACGCCGCACCGAGCGAGCACGCCGCGCAGATCGCGCAGCGCCGGGAATATCTCATTGTTCCAATCGGAGCCCTGGGCATCGTGCGCGCGCTGCTCGTACTCCACGATGTCCTTGTCTTCGCGGAAGATGTTCTCCGTGAACCACGCGACGAACGGCCATACGAGATGGATCAAACCGGGTATGGGCGGCTTCTTGACCGACAGGTATCCGAACGTCCGGTTCGCACGCTGGTCGGCACCGAGCGGCGTATAGCCTAGCCACACGTCGAGTACCGGATCCTCATGCGTCTGGATATTGCGTCCGACCCAGACTTTCAGGCTCTGCGAGGGATAGTCGGTGCGGATGCGCATGTGGTCGCGGAAGTCGCCCCGTCCCTCACCGTGCTTGCGCATCAGATCGACGATCACGCGCTCACCCACGGTCGATCTGCCTTCCGAGCGGCTGAAGCTGTACTCGACCTCCGCCCAGTTCTCACCGTGCTTCCGGGCAAGACAGGCCGCGCGGATTGAGCCCATGAATTTGCGATGCATGAACTGATGGTTCATGTCGAACAGGTTCTCGTGCATGAACGTGTAGTGGCAGGCCACTTGTCGGTTCAGGCGCCGCGTCTTGTAATCGCGTCGCGCAGCGGAGCCGAGAGATGAGGGCGGCAGCATCGCATCGGCGAGTGCCGGGTCGCCGGGAAAGACGAAGATGAGGCCGTCGACTTCGCGGACCGGATAGCCGCGCACTCCGTTCGGCCGGCGCTCCTTGCCGAGATAGGGCACGTCGACGCACTTCCCGGTGCAGTCGTACTTCCACCCGTGGTAGTGGCATTTGAGCGAATCGCCCGTGACTACCCCGAGATGCAGGGGCACCTGCCGGTGGGCACAGCGATCCTCGAGCGCGAACACCTGCCCACTCGCTCCGCGGTAGAGAGCGATGGGCTCCCCAGCGAACTGCCGGCCGAGCACGCGGCCTCGTCGCAGCTCGTCGCACCACGCGAGCGGGTACCAGTGGTTGGGGTTTGCCCCCGTGCGTCGTAGATCCGCGTTGTCCGCAGCGGCGCTCGGGAGCGCGGCGATCAGCTGCAACTCATCCTGCATGAACCCCCCAACCCAATCGATTTTTTTTACAATTCTGGAAGCTTACGCTCCAGCGTGCCGGTACGTTACTCTGATTCCGCCTTGATCGGGCGGCTCATCAGCGCGCGGACGACTTCGCGCGCGGGCTTGCCTTCGTAAAGTACTTGGTAGACACCCTCACAGAGGGGCATCTCGACCTGCTCGCGTGCGGCCACCTCGTGTACCGCTCGGGCGGCGAGCCAGCCCTCCACCGCCTGGCCGATCTCCGCAAGCGCCTGCTCGACGGAGGCGCCGCCCGCGAGCTTGAGGCCGAAGCGCCTGTTGCGGGATTGATCGTCCGTCGAGGTAAGGACGAGATCGCCGAGCCCTGCGAGTCCCATGAACGTCTCGCGTCGGGCACCGAGGGCCACCCCGAGGCGCGTCATCTCAACGAGTCCCCGGGTGATGAGCGCGACCCGGGTGTTGGCGCCGAATCCGAGTCCATCGGACAGACCCGCGCCGACGGCCAGCACGTTCTTCACGGCGCCGCCGACCTCGACACCGACGATGTCGGTGGAGGTGTATGCACGGAAATTCGCGGAGGACAGGTCACGGGCGAGCGCCGCGGCGAATGGCGCATTCGGCGAGGCGACCGTCATGGCCGTCGGCAGGCCCGCGCCGACCTCCCGCGCGAAGGTCGGGCCGGACAGCACCGCGATCGAGCGACCGGTGCCGAGCACTTCGCGAGCGACCTGGTGAGGCAGCTTTCCGCTTCCGGATTCGAAGCCCTTCGTGGCCCAAGCGAGGCGCATGTCGGGCGTGAGGAGGGGCGACACCTCCGTGAGCAGCGCCCGCAGTCCCTGGCTCGGCACGACGATGAGCACGTCGGCGGCGCCCGCGAGCGCGCCGGCGAGCTCGAGACAGATGGTGAGCGCCTCGGGGAACCGCGCGCCCGGATCGGGGAGGTAGCGCGCGTTGCTGCCGTCCGTGACCATCGCCGCGAGCCGGCCGCGATCCCGTCCCCAGAGCCGCGTCGGCTTGCCGCTGCGGGCGAAGTGGATCGCAAGCGCGCTGCCCCACGAGCCGGCGCCGAGCACCGCAATCGGTGCAGCACGCGCATCAGCCCCCTTTGCGCTTGCCCTCATGAGGCGAACGCCCGGGCTGCCGCTCAGTTCTTCGTCGCGGGCGCCTGCTGCTGCGGCTGCTCGAGCGAGCGCGCATAGAGCGCGTCGAAATTGACCGGCGGCAGCAGAAACTGCGGAAACCCGCCCTGCGTGACGAGCTGCGACACCGCGGCTCGCGCGTATGGAAAGAGGACGCTCGGGCAGATGGTGCCGATGGCGCGGCGTGCATCGTCATCCGTCAGATTGCGCATCAGAAAGGCGCCTGCCTGCTTCACCTCGACCAGAAACAGCGTCGCCTCGTTCTGCTTCGCCGAGACGGTCACCGTGAGCACCACCTCGCGCAGGTCGGCCGTGAGGGAATTCACGCCCGTTTGCAGGTCGAGATTGATCTGCGGGTTCCACGCACCGTCGACTCGCGGTCCGCTCGGGGCCTCGTAGGAGCAGTCCTTCAAATACACAGCCTGCAACGCGAGCTGCGGTGCCAGCGGGTCCATGGTTTCCCCAAGTGCGGCACCGGAATTGCCGGCATTACTCTCAATACCCATCGTTTGATTCTCCAGAAAAAATTCAATCACGGCCCGCGAGCAGCCGATCGAGGCTGCCCGCTGAATCGAGTGCGTACAGGTCGTCGGACCCCCCGACGTGCGTATCGCCGATGAAAATCTGTGGCACGCTGCTTCGCCCGCCGCTTCGCTCCATCATTTCGGTCCGGGCATCGGGTCGCGCGTCGATGTCGATCTCCTCGAGGCGCACGCCCTTCTCTTCGAGCAACCGACGCGCGCGCGCGCAGTACGGGCACCAGTCCGTCACGTACATGACCACCTGCGGCCTCACCGGACTCTGCTGCATCTTCGCGCCTGTCCTCACGCCTTTGCCAGGGGGAGATTCTCCGCCCGCCACGCCTCGAGACCTCCCTCGAGGCTGAACACCTGCGTAAAGCCCTGTGCCATCAGGTGCCGGACGGCCGCCGCGGCTAGCGATCGGCCGTCCGAATACACGACCACCGGCTTTGCCTTGTAGCGCTTCAAAGTGTCTCCCGCCTTCAGGAGCTGCTCCGACGGCATTTGCCGTGCGCCGGTGATATGACCCGCGGCATACGCATCCGCGGGCCGGATATCGAGCACCAGGGCGCCGCGGTTCATCAGCTGAATCAGCTGCTGCGGCGTCACCCCGCCTGCGGAGCGCGCGCGCAGCCAGGACTCGTAAATGATGACGGCCAGAGCCGCGGCGATCGCCGCCGCGATGAGCGCGGGATGATGACCTGCGAATTCGACGAACCGATCCATCACGTCGCGCCGCGCTAAGGGCGTGCCGAAAAAGGGGGCGTAGTATACCGGGCATGCTTCCAGTCCGCCGCCTCACGGCTTGTCTCGCCGGTTTTGTCGCGTGCTGTGCGCTGCAGGCTCCTCTCACCGGGCGGACGGGGGAGCCGCGCCACGGCGGCAGGCAGGCCGAGACCGAAGCCCAGCTCGAGGCCGTCCAGGCCGAAATCGCCCGGACACGAGCCGAGGCGACTCGCCGCCAGACGGAGGCGGACCAGGCGACGCGGGAGCTCAAGCACGCCGAGCTCTCCGTGGCTGCAGCACGGCAGGCACTCGCTGGGCTCGAGGCCGAGCGCGCACGCCGAGCCGCCGGGCGCAGCGCCCTCGCGGGCCAGCGGTCGCAGCACGAGGCGCGCATCGCGGCGGAGCGCTCGGCCCTCGAGAGCGAGGTCCGCGCCGGGTATCTCATGGGACGCAGCGAGCCCTTGAAGCTCCTGCTCAATCAGGAGGACCCGGCGCGTGCCGGACGAATGCTTGCGTATTACGGCTACTTCGGGCGCGCCCGGGCGGGAGAGATCGCGCGGATCGAGGCGGATGTGCGCCAGCTCGACGCACTCGACCGCGAGCTCGCAGGCGAGGACGAGCGTCTCGCAGCGCTCGAAGCGCAGCGGCATGACGAGCTCGGACAGCTCGAGCAGTCGCGCGCTCAACGCCGCAACGTGCTCGCGAGCCTCGAGTCCGAATCGCGCACGAGCGCGGCGCGGCTCGAGCGCCTGCAGCGCGAGCGATCCGGCCTCGAGAGTCTCTTGCGCGAGCTCAAGCGCGCGATCGAGGCCCAGACACCTGCGGAGCACGGGACTTTCGCACGGCTGCGCGGGCAGCTCGCCTGGCCGGTTGCCGGCCGTCTCGAGTCGCGCTACGGCGAGACCCGTGCCGGCGGCCTCAGATGGGACGGTGAGCTCATCGACACGCAAAGGGGCGCGGAGGTGCGAGCCATCTCGGAGGGTCGGGTGATCTTTGCGGACTGGCTGCCGGGGCTCGGTCTTCTCATCATCATCGATCACGGGGACGGCTATCTGAGCCTGTACGGTCACAACGAGCGGCTCTACGGGGCGGTGGGCTCCGCGGTCAAGGCTGGCGAGCCGATCGCCGCGGCGGGCGACAGCGGCGGCACGCCCCACCCGGAGCTCTACTTCGAGATCCGCAAGGCCGGCCGGCCGATCGATCCCAGGCCGTGGTTCCGGGCGTCCGCGCCCGCCTCCGCGCCGGCCTCCGTGCCCGCCGTGGAGAGCGCGCGGACCACATCCGGTCCCACATCCGGTCCGGGCCGATAACGCCTTCGACCCGGCTGCGGGGCGCATCGACCCCCGGCAGCCACTCAAGCTCATCGGTCCAGAGCCGATGACCAAAACCGCCAACTGGCTCAACGAATCCCCTGAGCACAGCTGGGATGGTCCGTGCTTAAATCGCCTTTCGGGGCTCAATCGGTGGGGTCGAGAAGATGCAGATGCGGTCGCAGACGCTGATCGCTCTCGTTGCGGGAGCTGCGATC
>DASXNC010000361.1:0-1521 GCA_036495325.1 Steroidobacteraceae bacterium | reverse complement strand
ATTGCTTCTCACCGACATCGCGCAGGCGCAGGAATGGCTCGGCGCGCAGGGCCGACTTTCGGGAATCGAGCTCAGAGTTCCGGACGGTGCGGCGGGTGCCGACGCGCTCGCGCGGCTGCGAGCGCGGCTGCCGTCCGGCGTCGAGCTCGAGCCCGTCGGGCGGCGCTCGCGCACCAATCTCGACATGACGCGCGCGTTCGCGACGAATCTGCACGCCATGAGCCTGCTCGCGCTGCTCGTCGGGCTGTTTCTGATCTACGGCGCCGTGAGTTTCGCAGTGCTCCAGCGTCGCCGCACGTTTGCCGTCCTGCGTGCGCTCGGCGCGACGCGGCTCGACATCGTTCGGCTCGTCATGCTGGAAGCTCTGGTCCTCGGGATAACGGGAGCGCTGCTCGGGCTCGGTGCCGGACTCGTGCTCGGGCGAGGACTCGTGGCGCTCGTCTCACGCACGATCAACGATCTGTACTTCGTCGTGGCCGTCAACACGGTCGCTCTGCCACACGGCGCGTTCGCCGAGGCGGTCGGTGCGGGAGTCGCGACCGCGCTTGTCGCGGCGCTGTTGCCCGCATGGGAAGCTGCGCGCGTCGAGCCACAGCTTGGCTTGAAACGCTCCACGCTCGAGGCGCGCGCTGCCGGACTCGCGCGAGCTCTAGTCCTGGCGAGCGGGCTGCTCGCGCTCGCCTCGGGAGCCATCGTGCTCTCGACGAGCCGCAGTCTCACCGCCGGATTCGCCGCACTATTTCTGCTGCTGCTGAGCGTCGCGGGCGCGACGCCCGCACTGCTCGGAGCATCGGCACATATCGCCGCGCGCCTTTGCGAGAGAAGCCCCATCGGTCGGCATGCGCTCGGGGCGGTCGGCGGCTCGTTGAGCCGCACCGGAGTTGCGGTCGCCTCGCTCGGCCTCGCGATAGCCGCGATGATCGGCGTGTCGGTCATGGTCGGAAGCTTCCGCGATTCGCTGCACGAGTGGCTGTTGCGCACCATACGTGCGGACCTCTACGTGACGGTGCCGGGGCCGGGGTTCGGTCGACCGGAGCGCCGGATAGAGCCGGCGGTGCTCGCCGCGCTCACGTCCGTGCCGGGTGTCGCGCATTTCACCGCAACCCGCAATGCGGTCGTCGATTCGCCGCGTGGGCCGATCCCGATCGGTGCCGTCTCATTTGCGAAGGGCACGCAGACCGGTGTCGAGCTGATCGGGCAACGCGACGGCGCGGCAGCGCAGGCATGGGGAGCGTTCGCGCACGGCGGCATTTTCGTGGCGGAGCCGCTCGCGTGGCGACTCGATTTACACCGAGGAAGCTCATTGACACTCGAGACGGCATCCGGCGCGAGGAGCTTCGGGGTGGTAGGCCTCTATCGGGACTATGGCAACGGCCGCGGCGGAGTGCTCATGGACCGCGGGGTTTATCAGCGCTGGTGGGGTGATGACGGTGTGAGCTCGGTGTCGCTGTTTCTCGCGCCGGGTGTCGCGCCGAGCGAGGTCATGCCGAGGCTCCGTCGGGCGGCCGCGGGGCGCCAAGC
>DASXNC010000360.1:0-2153 GCA_036495325.1 Steroidobacteraceae bacterium | reverse complement strand
TGGACCTCCTCGTGAACGAAGGTCCGTCGCGCTTTGGCCTTCACGTCTCCGGCGACGAGAATGGTCGGCTGGCGCTCGATATCGAGCCGCAGGTGCGGTGCGGCGAATCCTCTCGTTTCCGGAGGCGCGAGCGCCTCGTAGTCCCCGCGACGCGTGAAGAACACGACGCTCACGCGCGGCTCTCCGAATCCGCCCGCGGGAAAGGCCACGACTTCGAGCGCATGGCGAAGTGCCTCGAACTCACCCAGCTCTCGCCGCGCGTCCGCGGACTCGGCGTCCGTGTAGAGGGCAAAATGCTCCGAGGTGAGCACCCGCCATGCGTTGCCGCCGTTCGCCGGGGACTGCAGCGCCGAGCGGAAGTCGCATGCGGTCAACGCCGCGAGAGCCAGTCCCGCAAGCACGAGGCGACGAGTGAGGACGAAGGGCCCAGTCCCGAACGCGCTCGCCATGCGGTATCTGGGTCTATCACGGCGGCGGCGACGCGTCCGTGGAGAGGGCCACGCTCATGCCGTCCCTCGCCAGGCGCGGAGGGTCGTCGAACGCCATGAATGACTGTCCGCCCACGGCGCGGAGAACACCGTCGGCGGCTTCGCGATCGGCTCCGGACAGGTGCTCGTAGGCATCGCGCGCTCGCTGCAACATCCACAAGCTGTAGGGCCGCACGATGCGGGGACCACGCGCGCCCCCCAGCTCGTAGTCGTGGGTGCCGATCACCCGCGGGATGCGCGCTCCCGGGTGCGTGGCCAGCCACTCGCGGAGAAGCCGCGCCGAATCGACGAGCACGGGCAACTGCTCGCGCATCATGCGCTCGAGCACCGGCATGACCGTAGGTGCGATCGCATCGTCCGCCATGAAATGCCCACTTCGTGGCGCCGGCGGGTGCTGCATCCTCTCCACCCAGCGGGCCACGTGAGGCGCGCGTCGTCGCATGAGCTCCCCGCTCTCCGGATCGCGATACTGATGCGCGTAGAGCGGACCGATCAGACCGAAGTCGCCGATCGACGGCCGATCGCCCAGCAGGTACGCGCAGGCGGCGAAGTGCCGATCGAGCTCCGCCAGCAAAGATTCGTACGACGATTCGATGGCCGCATGCATGTGGGGTGCTGCGCCCAGGAGCACGGCGGCGTTCGCGAACGGCGCCGCTCGCCTGGCGCCGATGGCCTCCTGCTCTTCGGGCGTCGCGGCGGGGGCGCTCAGCGCACCGAAGGACCGGACGGCCCACTCCCGGTTGCGATGCCAGCGATAGTGCATCGCGGGGATCACCAGCCACTCGTCGCCATAGAGCTCGAGCAGCAACGCGACCAGGCGCTGCACCGGCGTGGTCGGATAGACAGCAGGGTCGCCATGACGGCGCTCCAGCTCGTCGATGATGTCCGTGCTGTCCTGCAGCGTCTCGTCCCCGGGCGTGATGACGACCGGAATGACGGGGAACCCCACGCGAGGCACGATGACCTCGCGGTATGCCGTGGCATCGGCCAGCACTTCGACGAACGGCAGATCCTTCCAGCGCAGGTACGCCCGCACCTTGCCCGTGAAGTAGCTGATCTCGGCGCCGTAGAGGCGATATGAATTGTCGCTCATCGACGCTACTTCGCCGGCGCGTCGCCCTTCGGTCCGGGGCGCTTCTTCTTCTTCGCGCTCTTCGCGTCGGGCAGCTCGATCTTCGGCTTCGAGGGATGCCGCCGGTAGAGGAGCAGGGTGCGCCCGAGCACATCGACGAGCACCGACGCGGTGGACTCGGCAAGCGACCCGGCGATCTCGTGCCGGTCTCCATCGGCGTTCTCGCTGATCTTCACCTTGATGAGCTCGTGCCGGGCGAGCGCCCCCTCGACCGCCGCGACGACCGCGCTCGTCAAACCATCCTTGCCGCACTGAACGACCGGCTGGAGGTGATGGCCGAGGCCTTTCAAATGCTGTCGCGCGGCTGCCGAGATGGGGGGCTTCATCACTGGTTTCCATAGCGCGGTTCGAGCGCGGTCTCGACGGCCGAACGCTCCTCGACCGAGAGGGCAGCTGTATGCGCTTCGTGTTCCGCCGGTTCCCGCTCAGATCCACCCCTTCGACCCTGGTCCGCTCTAAGCATCTCAAGGTCTCGGCGAACGACCGGCGACGTCGGTGTTTGCGCTGCCCTTCCCCACTTCGCATCCGTTCGA
>DASXNC010000359.1:0-5740 GCA_036495325.1 Steroidobacteraceae bacterium | reverse complement strand
CACGCGGTTCGGCCCCTCGTGCACGAGCGCGCTCCCGTCCGTCGCATCGAGCTGAAAGATCGACGCGCTCGCCTTGCCCTGCTCGAGCGATACGTCGAGGCTCTTCAACTTGCCGCCCGGCGATTCGATGTCGAGCGTCAGCGAGCCCGCGTGGCCCATGGCCGACTGCGGTGAGACGATGGCGATGCGCGGACCGGCCTCCCGGCCGGCGCCATACCAGGCGAGACCCGCGGCGATCACGAGCAGGACGAGCAAGCCGAGCAGTTTTTTCATACCATGGATTCTAGCATCGCGATCTTGAACGGAAATGCGGAAGGGTTCTCGTGCTCGCCATCGTCAGCGCCATGCCCGAGGAGATCGCACTCGTCGTCGATGCGCTCGCGCGCGCGGAGACTCGCGAGCTCGGCCGCAGGGTCTTTCATGCGGGAACGTACCACGGCGTCGAGGTGGTCGCGGTGTTCTCGCGGATGGGCAAAGTCGCGGCCGCAGCGACGATCACGCAGCTCATTGCCTCGTATCCGGTGAGTCGGCTCGTCTTCAGCGGCGTGGCGGGCGGCGTACGCCACGGGCTAGCGATCGGCGACATCGTCGTCGCCTCCGCGCTCATCCAGCACGACATGGACGCGAGCCCGATCTTTCCGCGCTACGAAGTGCCGCTGCTCGGGCAGGCGCGCTTCGAGGCGGACGCGGACATCCGCGAGCGGCTGCTCACCGCGGCGCACGAGTTCCTCGCGCACGACCTCGGCGCATGCGTAGCGCAGGGCGAGCTCGAGTTCTTCCGTGTCAGCTCTCCGAAGGCATCGGTCGGCGTCGTCGCGAGCGGCGACAAGTTCTTCGCGAGCGCCGCGGAAGTCGAGGAGTTGAGGCGGCGCCTGCCGGAGACGGCGTGTGTCGAGATGGAAGGCGCAGCCGCCGCCCAAGTGTGCGCGGAGTACGGCATCCCGTTCGGCGTCGTGCGCACGATATCGGACTCCGCCGACGAGAATTCGGTCCACGATTTCCCGCGATTCGCGCGCGAGATCGCGCGGCACTATTCCGCGGGAACTCTGGAGCGGTTCGCGCGATCGCTGTGAGCGGCGGCTATGAGCTCGCGCAGCGCAGCCTCGCTCACCGGCTTCGAACAGTGGCGATCGAACCCGGCGTCGAGCGCCCGCCGTCGGTCGGCTTCCTGGCCCCAACCGGTGACTGCCGCGAGCGTGAGGTGCTTGCCGCCCGGTAAGGCTCGCAGACGCCGCGCCACTTCGTAGCCATCGAGTTTCGGCATGCCGATGTCGAGGAGCACGAGGTCCGGATGGAAATTCTCGACCGCCTCGAGCGCGGCGAATCCATCGTAGACCACCGCAGTCTCCTGTCCCATCGCGGCAAGCAGGCTATCGAGCGTCTGCGCGGCATCGGTGTTGTCGTCCACAACCAGGACCCGGCGGCGAGGAAGCTCCCGCACGACCGCCTCGCAAGGCATCGCACCGGCAATGGATATGCCGGGCTCGACCGGAACTGCCGTCTCGCCGGCAGCAGGCTGCGGCATCGACAGATGAACCAGAAACTCACTGCCGTGTCCGCGCCCCGCACTGCGCGCCTCGACGCGGCCGCCGTGCAGCTCGACGACGCGCCGCACGAGCGCGAGGCCGACACCAAGCCCGCCGCTCGAGCGCTCGAGCGTATCGCGATCCTGCACGAAGAGATCGAAGACACGGCTCAGCATCTCCGGGCGAATGCCGATGCCGGCATCGCGGACACTGATCTCGACCTCTTTCTGACGTCGCGCGACGGTGAGCCAGATACATCCGTGCGGAGCCATGTACTTTGCGGCGTTGTTGAGCAGGTTTACGAACACCTGCCCGAGGCGCAGCGAATCGCCGACGATCGGGATCGGTCGCTCGCCCAGCGAAACGTTGAGCTCGTGCTCTCCGCCGTCGATCGCGGGGCGACTCGCCTCGATCGCGCGCTCGAGGAGGTCCGCGAGGTCGAGCGGACGCTCATCGAGCAGGAGCTGTCCGCGCGTGACGCGGCTCACGTCGAGCAGCTCGCTCACGATGCGCTCGAGATTACGGCTCTGCCGGTCGATTGTCTGGCGCATGGACTCGAGCACTGAATCGCCGAGCCCCTTCTTCTCCATCAGCATCACGGCATTGCGGATCGGCGCGAGCGGATTGCGCAGCTCATGCGCGAGCATCGCGATGAATTCGTTCATTCGCGTGGCGGCATTCTCGAGCGCCTCGGTGTGGCGCTGCCGCGTGAGGTCCTGGATCACGTGCGCGAAGCCCGTGAGCTGCCCCTGCCCATCCACGATTGCGCTCACGATGACCTTCGACCAGTACGTCGTAGAATCCTTGCGCAGGCGCCATCCCTCGAGCTCCACCTGGCCGGCGCGGCGCGCGGCAGCGAGCTCGTGCCAGGGCCGATCGACCACGACGTCCTCCGCGCGATAGAAATTGGAGAAGTGGCGGCCGACGATCTCCTCCGCGCGGTGGCCTGTGATGCGCTGGGCCCCCGCGTTCCAGCTGCTGACGAAGCCGAGCGGATCGAGCATGAAGAGCGCGTAGTCGTGCACGCTCTCGACGAGCAGCCGGAAGCGCTGTTCGTTCTGGCGCAGCTCCTCCTCGCGCCGACGGCGCTCGGAAAGGTCGCGCGTGATCTTTGTGAAGCCCTTGAGCTCGCCGCTCCCGTCGCGCAGCGCCGTGATGATGACGTTGGCCCAGAACCGGGTGCCGTCCTTGCGCAGACGCCAGCCCTCGTCCTCGAAGCGGCCCTCCATCGCGGCGACGCGCAGCTCGTGTTCCGGCCAGCCGCGCGCAATCGCTTCGGGCGGATAAAAGCGCGAGAAATGGCTACCGATGATCTCTTCGGCCTCGTATCCCTTGATCTGGCGAGCACCGGCGTTCCAGCTGCGCACGTACCCCCGGGGATCGAGCGTGAAGATCGCATAATCCCGCACGCCGTCGACGAGCCCGCGGAAGCGCTCCTCGCTCTCCTTCAGGTCGCGCTCGCGCGCGTTGCGCCCGGAAACGTCACGCAAAACCGCGAGAAAGCCGACGAGCGTCTCGCTGTCTTGATGAACCGCCGTGACGGTGAGGTTTGCCCAGTAGCGGCTGCCGTCGCGGCGCACTTGCCAGCCCTCATCTTCGAAGCGGCTCTGGGCGGAGGCGGTCGGGAGTGCGCGCGCGGGCCGCTCGCTCTCCTCGGCCGGAAAGAGCCGCGCGAAGGAGCCGCCGAGCACCTCGTCGGCAGCGTATCCGGTGATCGCCTCCGCGCCCGAGCTCCAGCTCTGGATGCGGCCCTGCGCATCGAGCAGGAACACGGCAACGTCCTTCAGGTCGCGCACGACCGCCCGTAGCACGGTCTGCAGCGACCGACTCTCTCCTTCGCCGTTCGGTCCGTTGCGGGACCCCGGCGTCTTTGGATCAACTTTGAAGCTCATGGGGGACCCGCGATATTAGCCGCGCCGCCTCCCGCGGTACACCCGGAGGGAGACAATTAAGAGGTTGTCCTAGGCCGCAAGTGGCGACCCGGCCGCAAGTGGCGAGCCCGGCCGCAAATGGCGAGCCCAGACCCTGACTACTATCCCGTGAGCACGATGAGCAGGTCCTTCGCATCGACCTGCGCCCCGGGGCGGGTAAGTACCTCGGCGACCTCGCCGTCGCGGTCGGCGCGGACCGTGGTCTGCATTTTCATTGCCTCGAGCGTAAGCAGCGTGTCGCCCGGCGAGATCTTGCGTCCCGGCGCCACGGCAATCTGGGTGACTGTCCCGGGCATCGGCGCGCCGATGTGCCGCGGGTTGTCCGGCTCAGCCTGCCGCTGCGGGGGCCGCGTCGCAACGCGGGTCGCGTCGCGCACGCGGATGGGACGCGGCTCGCCGTTCAGCTCGAAGAAAACGGTACGCGTGCCGTCCTCATGTGGCTCGCTCGTCGCTACATAGCGCACGATGAGCGTCTTACCGCGCTCGAGATCGAGGCTCACCTCCTCGCCTGGGTCGAGGCCGTAGAAGAAGAGCGGAGTCGGGAGGAGCCCCAAGTCGCCGTACTTCCGCCGATCGCGCACATAGGCCTGCCACACCTCGGGATACATCAGATGCGAGGCGAGGTCCTCGTCCGTCGGCGGCCGCTCGATCAACTTTTGAATGCGCGCTCTCTCCGCATCGAGATCGACGGGCGGCAGCTCGGCCCCGGGGCGGCCCGCGAGCGGCGCCTCGCCCTTCAGCACCTTGCGCTGCAGCGCCTGCGGGAAGCCGCCCGGCGGGCGGCCGAGCTCGCCCCGGAAGAGCTGCACGACCGACTGCGGGAAAGCGACTTCCGTTTCCGGAGCGGCGATCTGGGCCTGCGTGAGTCCGCTTGCGACCATGAGGAGCGCGAGATCACCGACCACCTTCGAGGTCGGCGTGACTTTGACGATGTCGCCGAACAGCTCGTTCACCTCTGCGTACGCCTGCGCGACCTCTGGCCAGCGCGCATCCTCGATGCCGAGCGAACGCGCCTGCTCGCGCAGGTTCGTGTACTGGCCGCCGGGCATGCCGTGGACGTACACCTCCGAGGTGCCCGAGCGGATGTCGCTCTCAAACGCCGCGTAGAGCCCGCGTGCCTGCTCCCAGTAGGAAGAGATCGTCCTGAGCGCGGCCGGGTCGACGCCCGGGTCACGCGGTCCGTGGCGCAGCGCCTCGACGATCGAGCCCAGGTTGGGCTGCGAGGTGAGGCCGCTCAGCGCGTCGATGGCACCGTCGACGGCGTCCGCGCCCGCCTCCACCGCCGCGAGCACGCTCGCCGCGGCGATGCCGCTCGTGTCGTGCGTGTGGAAATGCACGGGAAGGCCCGTCTCGGCTTTGAGCGCCTCCACCAACGCGAAGGCGGCGCGCGGTCGACAGAGTCCCGCCATATCCTTGATGCCGAGAATGTGGGTGCCGGCCGCTTTGAGCTCGCGCGCGAGCTTCACGTAATAGTCGAGCGTGTACTTCCTCTCGCGCGGGTCCGAGAGATTACCGGTGTAGCAGATCGCCGCCTCGCAAAGTTTGCCCGAGGCGAGCACGGCGTCGATCGCGACCCGCATGTTCTCGACCCAGTTGAGAGAGTCGAAGATGCGGAATATGTCGATGCCGGCCGCCGCCGACTGCTGCACGAAGTAGCGCACGACATTGTCGGGATAGTTGGTGTAACCCACCGCATTGGCCGAACGCAGCAGCATCTGCAGCAGCAGGTTCGGCATGGCCTCGCGCAGCGCCGCCAGCCGCTCCCACGGATCCTCTTTCAGGAATCGCATCGCAACATCGAAGGTGGCGCCGCCCCAGCATTCGACCGAGAACAGATCCGGCAATAATGCCGCGTAGGCCGGCGCGATCGCCGTCATGTCGATGGTGCGCATGCGCGTTGCGAGCAGCGACTGATGCGCATCGCGCATGCTGGTGTCGGTGAGCAGTACACGCTGCTGTTCGCGCATCCACTGCGCGAAACGCGCCGGCCCCATTTGATCGAATCGCTGTTTGGTGCCGGGTGGCAGGCGGTCCGGCACGCGAACACCTGGCGGTAGTCGCGGCGGCCTCGGCGTCATCAATCGATCCGGGCGCGCACGACCGGCGACCTCGGGGTTGCCGTTGACCACCGTTTCGGCAAGATAACTGAGGATGCGCGTGGCGCGATCGCGCCGGCGTGGCATCGCAAACAGCTCCGGCGTTTCATCGATGAAGCGCGTGGTGTAGTGGCCCTGCGCGAATCGCGGGTGAGTGATGATCTGATCCAGAAAACGCAGGTTGGTG
>DASXNC010000358.1:0-5047 GCA_036495325.1 Steroidobacteraceae bacterium | reverse complement strand
TCGGGAGATGGGATCCGAGCGCGACCGCGGTGTACTCGTGCGGTTCTACCTCGAGGAAGATGACAAGGAGACGATCTGCCGCGATCTGCAGCTCACGCCGCTGCAGTTCGACAAGGTACTCCACCGGGCCCGCAGACGCCTACGGACGCTGCTCGAAGCGAGCGGCGCCAGGCGCTCGGACTTCGTATGCATCCTCGGTGCACTCTGAATCCGCGAGGTAATGCCGTGAACAGCTATAGCGGATTTGATCCTCTGACAGCACCGCACCGATATCTCGCGGACCTTCTTACGGAGTCCGAGCGGCAAGCCTACGAAGCGAGCCTGGTGCGCGATCCGGAACTGCTGCGAGAGCTCGAGGCAACAGCAAGGCTGAAACTCGGCCTTCTGCGCCTGCGCGAGCGCGGGGAGCTGGACGGCCTCATCAGGGAGTCGCGGCGAACGAACTGGCAGTATTTCCTGCCCATCGCGGCCGCGCTCGCCGCACTGGTCATCGGCCCCATGCTGTGGCGCTCCGGAGTCAGTCCCACTTCGCCTTCGGTCATCTCCGCCTCGCTCGGCGGCCTCACCCAGGGATCGGATCGCGAGCTGCCTCTCGGCGGTGTCGAGGCCGTCATGCGTCGCCGGGCTAGCTCTGCGGATGCCACGGTCGTTCTGCCGGCGGCGCGCTCGGCCATCGAGCTCCGAGTTCTGCCGCAGGTGCCGCACGGCGGTCCATACCGAGCAGAGCTGCGCCGGAGCGATAACGGTGTCAGCTCGGCACCGATCGGGGCTGCGGCGCACCTGGAACTCTCGGAAGACGGGTTCGTGAACGTATACGTAGACTCGACCGCCCTGCGCCCGGGGAGCTACACGCTCGACCTCGTCAATCTGGCGAACGCAAATGCGCAGCGAGCCGACTCATTTCACCTGGTCGTTGTGCCGTCTCGCGGAAGATAGCTCGGCGGAGTTGTAAGTCGTGTTGCGGAGGAACTGGCGCTTCTACCTGCGATGCGGTCGATGCGCGATTCTCGCCATCGCCCTCATCGGCGCTTCCGCGCACGCGCTCGAGCCACCGGCTGTCGGGGCGTGTGGTCCGATGGTCGAGCAGGCGCGAGCGCTCACGGACGTGAGGCTGCCCGTCACCGGCTCGACCCGGATGCGCTGGCCATTGCGCGTACCGAATAACAGGGCTCTCCTGCTGCTGGCAGGCGAGGAAGGGGTCGATGTGACCGTTGCGCTCGAGGGCCCTTCGGGGCGCGAGCTCGCACGCGCAGACAGCCCGGTTCGGCGTACCGGAATACAGCGGATCGCGTTCGCAAGCAGCGGGGTCTCCTACATCGTCGAGCTCGTGGGAAAACAACCCCCCGCGGTGCACGGGATGGTCCGCTTGCGAGTCGTCGATCTCGCCGAGCCCTCGATCAGTGGTAACTGCAGCGAGCTCGAGCGCGGGCTCGCGACGGCGGACGCTGCATACGCAGCTGCTAATCTCTTATCGCAAGGGATCGCGCAACCGGGGAGCGCGAGCGCGCCCGCTTTGTACCGGCGTGCCGCCATGGTGTACGAAGACGCCGCCGCGCGCGCGAGGACGCTCGATCGGCATCTCGAGGCCGACTGCGAGCATGCTGCGGCCGCTGCGCTCTATCAGGACGTTCAAAGCTGGGATGAAGCGAACGCCTGGGCGGTTAAAGCAGCCGAAACGTATCGCCTGATCGCCGAGCCATACGGCGAGGCACGCGCTCAGGCGATCCGCGCAGCGGCACTCATGGAGATCGGCAGCAGCGCCCCCTCGGTGGGGAACACCGCGGCGGGGCAGGGAGAGGATGCGCTCCGGACTGCGCGCCGGCTGCTGCGACGGATCGCTGCTTTCCATGCGCGGCGCCACGAGTCATACGATCAAGCGCTGGCACTCAACAACATCGGCCTTGCATATGATCTTCAGGAGTCTTTTGAAAGCTCGCTTCGCTTCTACGGCCTCGCGTTGCCGTTGTTCAAGCGCGGGCACGAATCCTACCGTGAGGCCCTCACCCTCCAGAATATCGCCCTGGTCGAATATGAGCTCGGCCGCATGAGCGATGCGAGCCGGCATTACACGCAGGCTCTGAGTAGAGTGTCCAAGCGCGATGATCCGAAGCTCTTTGCAATCATTTCCAATAACATCGCGCTGGTAGACTGGAAGCGCGGTCGACCCGATGCCGCGCTGCGGGAGTTCGAGGCTGCCCTGGGCACTGCGCGGCAGACGCAGGATGCCTATGAACAGTCGATCAGTCTGTACGGAATGGGGTCCGTCTATGCGTCTCTGGGCGACGATGAGCTATCGCTTCTCTTTTTTCGGCAGGGCCTGGCGAGCACGAGTGAAGCCGTAGACCCGCTGGGCCACGTCGCCGCCTTGCGAGCCGTGGGGAACATCCTGCGCGAGCATGGTGAAGCGCGGGACGCCCTGAGCATGCATCGCAAGGCTCTCGCTCTCGCGTTGACCTCCGCCGCGAAGGCACGAGTACAGTTGCAGATTGCGCGCGATGAGGATGCGATGGGCGACGGCGCCGCGAGCCTCGCGCTTGCGAGCACGGTTCTCCGCGATCCGACAGCGGATGATGCGCTGCGTGCCGGTGCGCTGCGCGAGCGCGCACTTCTGCGCCGCCGCGCTGCGAACTGGGATGGTGCAGAGTCGGACCTCAAACAGTCGGTTCGACTGGCGCACCGAGCGGACGCTCCGACCGAGGAGTTCCAGGCGTGGACCGCGCTAGCGCAGCTGCTGGAATCGCGTGGCGACGATCCGCTCGCGCTCGAGGCTCTCGATCACGCACTAGCTCTCGCCGAGGCCGTGCGCCTGGAGAGCGCGAATCCGGAGTTGCGCGCGACCCTGCTGGAGCCCTTGCGGCCGGCGTTCGACATGCGCATCTCGCTACTCGCACACCGGTACCTTCACGGGCGAGATTCTGCCCTCGAGCGGGATCGGATAGCGATGGACGCCTTGGAGACGGCCGAGCGTGCTCGCGCGCGAGCGCTCTCCGATCTACAGAATATGGACTTCTCGGCCGCCGGAATACCGCCGCAACTCGCCCGTAAGCGCCAGCAAATCTACGGCGAGCTCGGCGCCGAACGAGCCCGGCTGGAGTCCGTCATCGATCGGCAGGGTCCTCACAGCCAACTCGCGGAAGCAGTGCGTACCGAGCTCGCGCTCCTTCGCGCCCAGTCGGATGAGATCAATGCACAGATTGCCGCGAGCGTTGTGCACTCGGGGGGCGCAAGCGGTGGCGGTCGGGTCGACCTTCAACTCGAGCGCATTCCCGAGGGCGTTGCGATCGTTGAGTACTGGCTCGGCGCACAGGAAGC
Source organism: Steroidobacteraceae bacterium (assembly GCA_036495325.1). GTDB lineage: Bacteria > Pseudomonadota > Gammaproteobacteria > Steroidobacterales > Steroidobacteraceae > JASHUC01. The sequence goes on along the minus strand of DASXNC010000358.1, from coordinate 1,735 downwards.
ATTCGCCTGGGTCGCGACGCACGATACGCTTACGATGTACAGGCTGTCGCCCAGTGCGGACATCACCCGGACAGCACTCGAGCTCCACGAAGCCTTGAGGGGATTCGGAACCGTTTCGCGCGCGCAGCGGAACACGTGCGCATCGCGCCTGTATCAAATGGTGATCGCTCCGCTCGGGAAGCGGGTCCTTGGCCAACCGACCATCATCTTTGCCGCGGACGGCGCGCTGCACTACGTTCCTTTTGCCGTGCTCTCGGAGTCACCCGATGTGGCTGGCGCGTTTCTCGGCGCCCACCACGACGTCGCTGTCGCACCGTCGATCACATCCTTGCTGCGGTCCGCGCCACGGCCGTCGGTCGAGCCGGCTCGCCGCATCCTCGTGGTTGCCGACCCGGTGTACGGTCGAGCCGATGATCGTTTCATGTCTCCCCGGACGGCACCGCTGCTCGCGTCGAGGACTCGTTCTGGCACACCTGCACTTCGCGGCGCCGGGTCGCCGCAGACGCTCGACCGCCTCGTCGGCACGAAACTGGAGGCGGATGCGATCGCATCGCTCTCTTCCGGCTGGAAGCTCCAGCGGCTGGATGGATTCAGCGCAACCCGAGCGGCATTTCTGTCAGCAGACCTCGGGGCATATCGAATCATCCACGTCGGAGCGCATGCGGTAACCGATTCCGAGATCCCGGGGCTGTCCGCGCTCATCCTCAGCACCGTCGATCGGCAAGGCGCACCGCTCGACGGCCGGGTTCTCGCTGCCGATCTGGCCGAGATCCAGCTGCACGCCGCTGTGGTGATCCTGAGCGGGTGCGACACCGCGCTCGGAAAGAGCGTCCGCGGTGAGGGTCTCGTCGGCTTGCGCTATGCCGTGCTGGCGCGGGGCGCGCGTGCCGTTGTCGCCTCGCTCTGGCAGGTTCCGGACGGGCCGACGGCCGAGCTCATGCGCCAGTTCTACACCGCGCTGCTGCGCAGGCACGCCTCGGCGGTGGCGAGTCTGGCGACGGCCATGAGGACCCTGCAGTCGGAAGGCTATTCCGACCCTGCGCTGTGGGGGGCGTTCACTGTCACGATCAGCGACCTGAGCTCTTGAAACACTCAAAATGATTGAGGGGAGGGTAATCACATGTCGAACTGGGCAAAGAATTGGGTCTTGGATGGTGCCTCGGCGCTTGCGTCACCGCTCATACTCAACCCGAACGGAACCACCGAATTCCGGCTCCAGCCCCAGAGCAAGAAGAGTCAGCCTACCTATTACACGGTGCATCTGACGAGCGCCAACTCGGCGCCGGCCGGGTGGAAGGACGTCGTGCTCTTCCCCCTCGGAATGCGCGAGGTGCCGGACACCTTTTCTATCGCCGGACCATTGGCCTCAGGGACGGCAGGCCAGTACCTCGCGGCCGCCGTGACGATGCAGGCCTCGATTGCACAAACGGTCAACAACTTCAGGCTCGAGGGCGATCTCGCGGTGGTCGGCAGTACGGGAAATTCCGCGACCGTGACGCTGTACCGGGTCCAGCGCGCAGTCGCTCCGAAGGACTGGTATCTCGTAATCTACGTCAAGGGTGGGGGAACCAACCCGGACGGGGCTGGCATCGGACACAATAACTAGGGAGTACGACCATGATCGAAGAACCTCGGCCGTCCCCCAATTCGAACGTGCTTCCTCCGACCGTCATCGAGCGCGTTCAACGCGACGCAATAGTCCGTGTCAAGGCTGCCGGTAACGCTGTCGAGCTCT
>DASXNC010000357.1:0-3285 GCA_036495325.1 Steroidobacteraceae bacterium | reverse complement strand
TCTCCTCGGCGGCTCGGGGTCCGGCAAGACGACGCTCCTGCGCATGCTTGCCGGCTTCGAGCAGCCGACCTCGGGCGCGTTGTACATCGAGGGGCAGGACATGAGCGTCGTGCCGCCGTACGCGCGCCCGGTGAACATGATGTTCCAGTCCTACGCGCTCTTCCCGCACATGAGCGTCGAGCGGAACGTCGCATTCGGGCTCGAGCAGGAGCGGCTTGCCCGCGCCGAGATCCGGCGCCGCGTCGGGGAGATGCTCGAGCTCGTGAGGATGAGCTCGCTCGCCGCGCGCAAGCCGCATCAGCTCTCGGGCGGACAGCGCCAGCGCGTCGCGCTCGCCCGCGCGCTCGTCAAGCGGCCGAAGCTGCTGCTGCTCGATGAGCCGCTCGCCGCTCTCGACCGCAAGCTCCGCGAGCACACCCAATTCGAGCTCCTCGCCATCCAGGAGCGACTCGGTGTCACGTTCGTGGTAGTCACGCACGATCAGCAGGAGGCGATGACGCTCGCCACTCGCATGGGCGTCATGAGCCAGGGCAGGATCGTCCAGGTCGGAACGCCCGCGGAGATCTATGAGCGGCCTGCGACGCGATTGGTCGCGGATTTCATCGGCAACGTCAATCTCTTCGAGGGACGAGTGATCGGAGCGCGCGACCCGAGCGGCGCTATCCGCGTCGCCTGCCCCGAGCTGGGTGAAGTGGAGGTGTGCACGAGCGAGGAAGGACGCATATCCGCACCCGGCGACCCGCTCGGTGTTCCGGTCGGCGCGACAGTGTGGGTCGCGATCCGCCCGGAGAAGATCGAGCTCTCATCCGAGCAAGCCTCGGACTCGGCGGCTCTCAATCGAGTGTCGGGCAGTGTCCGCGAGGTCGGTTATCGCGGCGAGGTCTCGGTTCTGCTGGTGCAGATCCCATCGGGCCGTCTCGTGCGGGTGACGCGGCCCAACGCCGGGCGCGAGGGCGTACAGCGCCCGGCCCGCGATGAGCCCGTGAGCCTGTCGTGGCATCGCACGAGCCCGGTTGTGCTCACCCGATGACACCGTTCGCCGATCGCACCGGCCGCCGTCTGATCGTCTCGCTGCCGACGATCTGGCTCGTAGCGCTCTTTCTCGTGCCGTTTCTGATCGTGCTCAAGCTCTCCTTTTCGGAGATGCGGCTCGCGATTCCCCCTTACGCGCCGTTCATCGAGTGGCGCCACGGATGGCCGGTGCCGGTGCTGCATCTTGCGAACTATGCGTTCCTGTTCACGGACCCGCTGTACGTCCGCTCGTACCTGTACTCGGTGCGCGTCGCCGCGGTCTCAACAGTGATCTGCCTCGCCGTGGGCTATCCGATGGCGTACGCGATCGCCCGCTCGCGACCGGCCTCGCGCACCGTGCTTCTGATGCTCGTGATGCTGCCGTTCTGGACCTCGTTTCTGCTCCGGGTCTATGCGTGGATCGGCCTGCTGCAGAACGACGGACTCGTGAATCACCTCCTGCTGGCGCTCGGGATCGTCCACCACCCCGTGAGGCTCCTGCAGACCGACTTTTCGGTGTACATCGGGATCGTCTACGCTTATCTCCCCTTCATGATCCTGCCGCTCTATGCGACTCTCGAGAAGCACGATCCCGAGCTGCTCGAGGCCGCGGCGGATCTCGGCGCGCGGCCGTTCACGCGATTCCTGCGCATCACGCTGCCGCTGTCGCTCCCCGGCATCGCCGCCGGGGCGCTGCTCGTCTTCATTCCGGCCGTAGGCGAGTACATCGTCCCGTCGCTCCTCGGCCGTACCGATCAGCTCATGATCGGACGGGTGCTGTCGGACGAGTTCTTCGAGAATCGCGACTGGCCCGTTGCGAGCGCCGTCGCGATTCTGATGCTGCTGCTGCTCGTCGTGCCGATTCTGCTCCTGCAGCGGCTCGAGAGGCGCGCGATGGAGTCCCCGCCGTGAGAGCCGTCGGTCGCTTCCCGCGGACGATGCTCGCGATTGGACTCGCGTTCCTCTACGTGCCGATCATCTCGCTCATCGTCTACTCCTTCAACTATTCGCGCCTGGTCACCGTCTGGGACGCGGCGCACTCCCCGACGCTGAAGTGGTACTGGGCGCTGCTGTCGGACGAGCAGATCGTCGAAGCCGCATGGCTCTCCATCCGCATTGCACTTGCGGCGGCGACAGTGGCGAGCGCGCTCGGAACGCTCGCCGGGGTCGCCCTCGCGCGGCTCGGACCCTTCCGCGGGCGCGCACTGCTCGCGGGTCTCGTACCAGCGCCGATCGTCATGCCGGAGGTCATCACCGGTCTTGCGCTGCTGCTTCTCTTCATCGCGCTTGAGGAGGCGATCGGCTGGCCGCGGGGCGCGGGGGCGGTGACGATCGCGCTTGCGCACATCACCTTCTGCATGGCGTACGTCGCCGTGGTGGTACAGTCGAGACTCGCGGGCTTCGACGACTCCCTGGAGGAGGCGGCGATGGACCTTGGCGCGCGGCCGGCAACCGTATTCGGTCGGGTCACTCTGCCTCTCATCGCTCCGGCAATCGCGGCAGGCTGGCTGCTCTCGTTCACACTATCCTGGGACGATCTGGTCATCACGCAGTTCGTGGCCGGGCCGGGGTCGAGCACGCTGCCGATGGTCATCTTCTCGAAGGTCCGCCTCGGAGTGAGCCCGGACGTGAACGCGCTTGCAACGCTCCTGGTGCTCACCGTCGCGCTGGGCATTGGAGCAGCCGCGGTGCTGTTGCGTTATCGTGAGAAGCGGCGTGCGCGCGACATGCAGCTCGCCGCGGTCGATTCGTGAAGTGGAGGCCGTCATGGCGCACACGGTGCTCGGTGTGGATGTCGGCGGATCGTCGATCAAGGGCGGCGTCGTCGACGTAGAAAGCGGCGAGCTCTCGGGAGAGCTCCTCTCGGTCCCGACGCCTCAGCCGGCGACGCCGCAGGCGATGATACCTGCCATTGCGCAGCTCGCCGCGCGGCTGCCGGCAACGAGTGGCACGGCTGGGCTCTGCTTTCCGAGCGTCGTGAAGCAGGGGCGCATCCGCACGGCCGCGAATATCGACCGGTCCTGGCTCGACGTCGATGGCGCCGCGCTCGCCGGGCAGGCGCTCCGCCGACCGGTCGTGTTCCTGAACGATGCCGACGCGGCCGGGCTCGCCGAGATGCGCTGGGGCGCCGGTCGCGGAGTCGACGGGCCGGTCGTCATGGTCACGCTCGGCACCGGGATCGGCTCGGCGCTCTTCATCGGCGGGCGGCTCTATCCGAATACGGAGTTCGGACATCTGGAGATGCGCGGCATGGACGCGGAGAAGTGGGCATCG
>DASXNC010000356.1:0-2702 GCA_036495325.1 Steroidobacteraceae bacterium | reverse complement strand
TGCCGTACGCGAGGCACTGCTCGGAATGGAACGTGCCCTGCCGGCCGGTGAATCCCTGGCAGATGACCCGTGTGCTCTTGTCGACCAGAATGCTCATTCTTCGTTCGTCCTGCCTAAATGATCGCTGAGGGGCTCAGGCCGCCTGCTTGCGCGCGAGCGCGACCGCGCTGCGCGCCGCATCCGTGAGATCGCTCGCCGCCGTGATCGTGAGACCGCTCCTTGCGAGCATCTCCCGGGCCTTGTTGGCATTCGTGCCTTCGAGGCGCACGATGACCGGAACCTTCACGCCGACTTTCTTGACGGCATTGATGATGCCCTCGGCGATCACGTCGCAGCGCACGATCCCGCCAAAGATGTTCACCAGGATCGCGCGCACCCGGGAGTTCGACAGGATGAGCTCGAAGGCGGCGGTCACGCGCTCGCTCGTGGCGCCGCCCCCCACGTCCAGGAAGTTCGCCGGCTGCCCGCCCTTGAGCTTGATCAGATCCATCGTCGCCATGGCGAGTCCCGCGCCGTTCACCATGCAGGCGATGTCGCCCTCGAGGGAGACGTAGTTGAGATCGTGCTCGCTCGCGCGCCGCTCCATCGGGTCCTCCTGTGACGGGTCGCGCAGGGCGGAAAGTTCCTTTTGCCGGAACAGCGCGTTCGCATCGATGTTCACCTTCGCATCGAGGGCGAGCAGCCGCCCGGCGCGCGTGACGATGAGCGGATTCACCTCGACGAGACTCGCATCGCGCTCCAGATAGAGCCGATGGAGCGCGAGCGCAATCGCCTGGAACGCCGCGACCTGGTCGCCCTTGAATCCGAGCCCGAATGCCAGCTTGCGGCACTGGTAAGGCTGCAATCCCGCAGCCGGGTGCACGTTAACCGTCAGAATCTTCTCCGGCGTCTTCGCGGCGACCTCCTCGATCTCCATCCCGCCCGCAGCCGAGGCGATGACCGCAATGCGACCCCGGTCACGATTGAGTGTCAGGGAGAGATAGACTTCTCGTTCGATCTCCGATCCCACCTCCACGTACACGCGCTCGACCGGCAGGCCTTCGGCTGCGGTCTGATGCGTGACGAGCCTCCGGTCGAGCATGCCCGAAGCCGCCGAGCGCATCGACTCGAGATCGCGCGCGACCTTGACCCCGCCCGCCTTGCCGCGGCCGCCCGCGTGGACCTGTGCCTTGACCACCCACACCGAGCCCCCGAGCGCGCGGGCTGCCTCGACCGCCTCTGCCGCGCTCGCGGCTACCCGACCCTCCGGCACCGGAATGCCGTACGTGCGAAACAATTCCTTCGCCTGATATTCGTGCAGGTTCATGCTTGACCGCGTTTACTGGGTACGAAGCAGTCTATTCTGCCAAACTTCGCCGGGCTCCTGCTCACGCCTTAGGTCCGATGCCGAACAGCGCCGCCGCACTCCCCCGCCTCAGGGCCGCCGCACCGAGCGATCTCGCCTGGCGCGTGATCGGACTCGTGAGCATCTACCGGCTGATCATTCCGCCGGGGCTGCTGCTCATGCAGTGGGTCACCGCGCCCGATTTCCTGGCGCGCGTGCTAAGCCCGGACCTGCTGATGACCGTGTGCATCGGCTATTTCATCGCGGGCCTGCTGCTCATGCTTACGCGCGGCGTGCAATGGCCGAGCCTGCGCATGCTCGCGCTGGTGAACGCTCTCGTCGACACCGTCGGCCTCTCCCTCGTGCTCTATGCGAGCGGCGGCGCGGCGAGCGGTCTCGGCATCCTGCTCGTGCTGCCTGTCGGCGCCATGGCGATTCTCGCAGGCAGCCGCGACGTGTTCCTCATTGCCGCGGTCGCCGCGCTCGGAGTACTCGCGCAACAGATCGCGCTGTACGTCCAGGGCGAGGCTCCCGCCGCCGACTACACCAGCGCAGGCGTGCTCGGGGCCGTGCTGTTCGTGATCGGGCTGTCCGTATGGCCGGTGGCGAACCGCCTGCGCGAGAGCGAGGCGCTCGCCCGGCGGCAGGAAGTCGACCTCGCGAACCTCGCTCAGCTCTCGCAGTACATCGTGCAGCACCTGCGCGAGAGCATTCTCGTTGTCGACTCGGAGGATCGCGTCCGGCTCATCAACGAGTCCGCCGCACAGATTCTCGGCGATCGCGCAGCCTATCCGGGCGCGCTCCTCGGTGAGGCATCCCCTCGCCTGCTCTACCTGCTCGAAAGCTGGCGCCACAGCACGCGCGGCGCCCCGGAGCCCGCGCAGACATTCGTCTCGAACGACGGTGGACGCATCGTTCAGCCGCATTTCGCCGCTCTTGGGAGCGCTCAGCCGGCACCGATCCTGGTCTTCCTCGAGGACACGAGCGTCATTGCCGGAAAAGTCCAGCAGTCGAAGCTCGCTGCGCTCGGGCGCCTTTCGGCGAGCATCGCTCACGAGATCAGGAATCCGGTCGGCGCAATGAGCCACGCAGGGCAGTTGCTCGCCGAGTCCCCCGAGATCAGCGGCGAGGACCGGCGCCTCACGGATATCATCCGCGCCAACGCCGAGCGCGTGAGCACGATCATCAACAACGTCCTGCAGCTCTCCCGCCGGGAGGAGGCACGCCTCGAGCGGCTCTCCCTCGGCGCCTGGATCGAGGACTTCGTGGAGGAATTCGGCGAGACCATGCAATGGCCCGCAGAGCGGCTCGTGGTGCAGGGCCTCAAGGCCGGGTTCCTGGGGCGCGAGCAGGACGTCGAGGTGCGCGCAGACCCGGG
>DASXNC010000355.1:0-1935 GCA_036495325.1 Steroidobacteraceae bacterium | reverse complement strand
CCTGGGCGGATCGGCGGACAATCCTATGATCCGATAAGGTGCCGGGCAAGGGGCTGTCCATGGCTGCATCAGCGTCGTTCGAGCTCGATTTCGGCCTTGGATCCACGATCGACGAGGTGCGTGAGAGCGTGCGGCGCCTCGCCGCCGAACGCATCGCTCCGCTTGCGCAGTCGATCGATCGGTCCAACGAATTTCCGCGCGCGCTGTGGCCGGTGCTCGGTGCACAGGGCCTGCTCGGCATCACGGTGCCCGAGCGTTGGGGCGGCGCGGATCTCGGCTACCTCGCTCACGTCGTCGCGATGGAGGAGATCTCGCGCGTCTCGGGCTCCATCGGACTCTCCTACGGTGCGCATTCCAATCTGTGCGTCAATCAGTTGAAGCTCAACGGCACGGACGCGCAGCGCGACCGCTACCTGCCGAGGCTCGTCTCCGGCGAGCACGTTGGCGCGCTCGCGATGTCGGAGCCCGGCGCGGGCTCGGACGTGATGTCGATGCAGACCCAGGCCGTCCGCCGAGGCGATCGTTATGTGCTCAACGGGCGCAAGATGTGGATCACCAACGGGCCCGACGCCGACGTGCTCGTCGTGTACGCGAAGACCGATCCGGCCGCCGGCTCACGCGGAGTCACGGCTTTCATCGTCGAGCGCGCGTTCAAGGGCTTCTCGACGGCGCAGAAGCTCGACAAGCTCGGCATGCGAGGCTCGAACACCTGCGAGCTCGTCTTCGAGGATTGCGAGGTGCCCGCGGAACTCGTGCTCGGCCGCGAGAACGACGGCACCCGCGTGCTCATGAGCGGTCTTGACTTCGAGCGCGTGGTGCTCGCGGGCGGCCCCCTCGGTCTAATGGCCGCTGCGCTCGACGTGGCGCTGCCGTATGCGCGCGAGCGGAGGCAGTTCGGCCAGCCGATCGGCACCTTCCAGCTCATCCAGGCCAAGCTCGCCGATATCTATGCCGAGCTCAATGCCGCCCGCGGCTACGTTTACACGGCCGCGCGCGCGTGCGATGCCGGCCGGATCACGCGTCGCGATGCAGCGGGGTGCATCCTGTTTGCAGCCGAGCACGCGACGCGTGCGGCGCTCGAGGCGATACAGATTCTCGGCGGTAACGGCTATATCAACGAGTATCCCGCCGGCAGGCTCCTGCGCGATGCGAAGCTCTACGAAATCGGCGCCGGCACGCAGGAGGTTCGACGGATGCTGATCGGACGCGAGCTGGTCGGCTCCTGAGGGCTAGGTTCTCGACAATCGACCGACTATTCGTCAGCCCCAAATCGGTGTGCCGGCGCCCGGGGGTTACGGCGTCCGACCGCCGCGCCGGAACAGGTGCTGGATCAGGACCGTTTGCGTGATCGTGTCCCCGTGTTTTCCTGCCCGCCGCATGCGCTCCGCCTCGCACGCAGCGATCTCGAGGCCGCGCCGTGTGCTCGTGCCGCTCGCGGCCCTCGCCGTGTTCGCGTGCGCCGGGACCGGCCTTGGGCCGGCTTACGGGGCGGACCCTCAGCCCTACAAGATCGAGTGGGTGTCCTCGAATAGCGGGAATATCGATTCCTTGCTGAAGGCGACTTCGCAGCTCGAACAGCTGCGGACAACGGCTCCCACGGACCCCTTCGGCCTCATCGCCCGTGCGCGCGGCGATGTGAACCGGCTGCAGAGCGTGCTCGAGAGCTTCGGTTACTACGAGGGCGGGATCGTGATCACGATCAACGGACTCGCACTTGCCGATGCGAAGCTCGCCGACACGCTAATCGCGCTGCCGAAGGGAAACGACGCGCGCGTGAAGATCACCCCGACGCGCGGACCGCTTTTCCATGTGGGAACCATCGAGCTCAAGGGCACGCTGCCTCCCGGGATGGAACGCAAGCTCAAGGTCTCATCCGGCGCGCCGGCCGCGGCAGCGGATATCCTCGCGGCCGGCACTACCCTGCAGTCGGATCTT
>DASXNC010000354.1:0-3575 GCA_036495325.1 Steroidobacteraceae bacterium | reverse complement strand
GTGGTCGCCCGCGCATGCGGCCGGCTCCAAGCTCGTCGTCTACTTCTATCCTAAGGACATGACCTCCGGCTGCACGCTCGAGAGCCAGCAGTTCCGCGATCTGCATCCCGCCTTCCGCCGCGCGGGCGTCGATATCGTCGGCATCTCGCGCGACAGCCTCGCCTCGCATCGGAAGTTCCGCGCGAAGGAGCGCCTGCCGTTCGAGCTGCTCGCGGACGAGGACGAGAAGGTCTGCCGATTATTCGATGTGATCCACGAGAAGTCGCTCTACGGGCGCAAGTACATGGGTATCGAGCGCAGCACGTTCCTCATCGACGCACAGGGCGTGCTGCGCCGGGAGTGGCGCAAGGTGAAGGTGCAAGGACACGCGGAGGAAGTTCTTGAAGCGGCGAAGTCTCTCTGAATCGAAATCATCCGCGGGACGCGGCTCTCCGATCGAAGCTCTCTCGCGCCTGTTCGTGCTCGACACGAACGTGCTGATGCACGATCCCACGGCGATCTTCCGCTTCGAGGAGCACGACATCTATCTGCCGATGGTCGTGCTCGAGGAGCTCGACGCGCACAAGAAGGGCCTCTCCGAGGCCTCACGTAATGTGCGTCAGGTGAGCCGCTTCCTCGATGACATGATACGCGGGGCGACCAAGGAGGAGATCGACCGCGGGCTCGAGCTCCCCGCCGCGTTCTCCGGAAATCACGGCAAGAAGCCCTCCTCCGGACGGCTCTACTTTCAGACGCGGCAGCTGGAGACCACGCTGCCCGAGAGCCTGCCAGGCCAGGTCGTCGACAATGCGATCCTCGCTCAGACGCTTGCGCTGCAGCGGGAGAACCCGGGGCGCGTCACGCTCGTCTCGAAAGACATAAACCTCAGGATCAAGGCCTCCGTGCTCGGCATTCAGGCGGAGGATTACTACAGCGACAAGACACTCGAGGACTCCGACGTCCTCTACTCCGGCATGACCGCGCTGCCGCCGGACTTCTGGGAGCAGCACGGCCGGGACATCCGCTCGTGGAAAGAGGCGGACCGCACCTTCTACGAGCTCACCGGCCCTCTGGTGCGCGAGTGGCAGACGAATCAGGGCGTCTACGAGGACCGGACGAACGGAATCGAGGCGATCGTACGCAGCATGTCGGGCGACTCGGCCGTGCTCGAGCTGACTCGCGATTTCCGCAGCGAGCGTCACAGCGTGTGGGGCATCACGGCGCGCAATCGAGAGCAGAACTTCGCGCTGAACCTGCTGATGGACCCGGAGGTCGACTTTGTGACGATCCTGGGGCCCGCCGGTACCGGCAAGACGCTACTCGCGCTCGCGGCCGGCCTCGCCCAGACCCTCGACTCCAAGCGCTTCGTCGAGATCATCATGACGCGGGTGACGATCCCGCTCGGCGAGGACATCGGCTTTCTCCCCGGCACCGAGGAGGAGAAGATGGAGCCATGGATGGGAGCGTTGATGGACAACCTCGAGGTGCTCACGCAGAGCGAGGAAGGCGGCAATTGGGGAAGGGCCGCCACGAACGACCTGTTGCGCAGCCGGATCAAGATCCGCTCGCTCAACTTCATGCGCGGGCGCACGTTCCTCAACCGTTACATCATCCTCGACGAGGCACAGAACCTCACGCCGAAGCAGATGAAGGCGCTCATCACGCGTGCTGGGCCCGGTACAAAGCTTGCCTGCCTGGGGAATGTCGCCCAGATCGACACCCCCTACCTCACGGAGACCACCTCTGGCATCACCTACGCCGTGAACCGCTTCCGGGGCTGGATCCACTCGGGTCATGTTACCCTCATGCGCGGCGAGCGCTCGCGGCTCGCAGACTACGCCTCGGATGCTTTGTAACAATCGGTAATTTCTGGGAATTCGTCATCACAGACCCGGAAACTTGCCCCGACGGGAGCGGTCGAACCGGCAATACGGCTGACGGGCTCACGAACCACACATGCGCTGCTCCGTTCCTCACTTCCTCAAGCGGCTCGCGGTCGGACTCGGAGCGGTCGTGCTCGTCGCCGGCTCCGCGACCGTCGCCGCGCAGTCCGAAATGGATCTGCCCGACATTGGGAATCCCGCAGGGGCCCTGGTAACTCACGACGACGAGTACGCGATCACGCTCACGGTTCTCCGCGAGCTGCGCGCGCAGAACTACCTCCTCGACGATCCGGAATCGACCGAGTACATCCAGGACCTCGGTGCACGAATCTCCTCGCAGGCGCCTGATCAGCCTCATCCGATCGAGTACGTCGTCGCACGCGACGACGAGGTCAACTCAACCGCGGTCGGCGACCTCGTCATGATGTGGAGCGGCTTGATCATCGCGACCCACAACGAATCGGAGCTCGCGGGAGTGATGTCGCACGAGACCGCACACGTCACGCAGCACCATACCGCGCGCGGCATCATGGCGGAGCGCCGTCAGACCATCACGGCCGCGGCCGCGATGCTCGCGGCCGTGCTCCTGGGCGCCGTCGCAGGCGGCGCGGGCACCCCGGACATCATCGAGGGCGGCATCGCCGCTTCGCAGGGCATGGCGGCGCAGGCGGGAATCAACTACACGCGCAGTCAGGAATGGGAGGCCGACCGCATCGGCATCCAATACCTGTCGAAGGCGGGCTTCAGCCCCTATGGCATGTCCGACTTTTTCGAGACGACCGCGAGTACCAATGGGTTTGGGTATGAGGAATCGCTGTACCCGAAGTTCCTGGACAACCACCCACTCACGCCGGAGCGAATCGCGGATGCGCGTGACCGGGCCGCGCACCTGCCCCTTCCTGCGAACCTCCACGATTCGGTGACCTACGGCCTCGTTCGCGAGCGGCTGCGCGTACTGACAGCAGATTCGACCTACGACATTTTGGGGTATTACCGCAAGCTCTTGGAATCGGACAGGCCGCCGCTCGAGGATAAGTACGGCTATGCCGTTGCACTCATGCAGCGGCGCCAGCCGGCCGCGGCAGTGAAGGTCCTGGAGCCGCTCGTAGCGGAGCACCAAAGCATCATCCTGCTGCGCAGCGCGCTCGGGCAGGCGCAGGTCGCCGCGGGCGAGATGCAGCGTGGTCTCGCGACCTTCGCCGAGGCCGAGGCACTCTTCCCGCGCAATGTGCCGCTGACCGTGCGCTACGCCGAGGCGCTCATCAAGGCTGGGCGCGGCCGTCAGGCTCACGACCTCCTACTCGACTTGTTCAACAACGTCGAGCCGACGCCCCTGCAGATCAAGCTCACCGCCGAGGCGGCGAGTGCAGCCGGGGACCCCGGGGACGCGTACTACTACATGGGCGAGTACCAGATCTCGAACGGCAATCTGCCGCTTGCGACCCAGCAGCTGCAGCTCGCCCTCGCGACTCCGCACCTCAATAACGTCCAGCGCGAACGCTTCCGCGCCCGTCTCGCGGAGATTCGCGATTTCCTCGCGCAGGAGCAGCGCGAGAATCGCGGCCGCACCCAGCAACAGCAACTCACGGGCGACGGCAACGGTCTCGACCTCGCCTCTCACTGACCGGGCCGCATCGCCGAAGCGCCACGAGGCGGCTGGCGCGGACCCACCGGGCAGCATCGAGCCGGCCGGCTGATACAATGCCGCCCTTT
>DASXNC010000353.1:0-1612 GCA_036495325.1 Steroidobacteraceae bacterium | reverse complement strand
CCGTCTCGAAACGTCGTCGTGGCGCTGCAGTCAAAGCTCTATCAACTCGAGCTTCTCGAGCGAGTTTGCGAATCGCATTGCAGATTCGATACCCTGACCTTCGGTCGCGTGAGCGTGCGGCGAGGAGCTCCGGTCGCAGCTCCCGTTTCGGATCGAATCGCGTCCAGCACCCGCTCGCGCTCGCCTCCCGATGAGACCGGCGTGCCACGGACCAATCTTCAGGGAGCAATAATGGGCGCACCAATTGAAGACTATGGCCTGATCGGAGACTGCGAGACCGTCGCGCTGGTAGGTCGCAATGGCTCCATTGATTGGCTGAGCGCGTTCGCATGCAAATGGAGCTCAAGATCCGTTTCGAGCAGCGCATCGACGCCGAACCCAGGAGGGTGGCCGCATGAGCAAGTCATCAGGAACGACGAAGACGATGAAAGCCGCGGTCGTGCGCGCGCTGGGTCAGCCGCTCAGCATCGAGGAATGCCGTACCGACGCCCTCAGGCGTAACGCGATCGACCCTCTCGAGGAGGTACCGAACGGATGCGAGAGTCGGCGCTCGAGGTAGAGATCGCCGGTGAGAAGGCTGCCGCGCTCGGCCGCAGCGGCCGGAAGCTGCGTGCGGCGCTCGACAAACTTCGCAAGTTCGACTCGGGCACCGCGAAACGCAGGCGAGCGGCGGCCGGCGCGGAGACTCGCGCGGAACTCATCGCACGGGCGGGGGAGGCTTACTGGTCCTACGTCGTCCAGCGCGAGGCACTCGGTCTCTTCGACAATGAGTCGGTCGTCGAGGATTACGGCATTCCGCCGGAGGTCGCGCGATCCATGGGGCCGCGGCTCCGCGCATCGCGCTAGCCGGGCGCGCGGCCGCGCACGGCTCGGGGCCGGCCCTTCACGAACGCGCCGAAACGGGCTCGACGCCGAGGCGGGAGAGACTCACCAGTGCGACGAGCGCCGCCATCTGACCCGTGAACGAGCACACGGACGTCGCGAGCGAGAGTGAGAACAATGGGATGCGAAGCAGATCGAAGGGAGTGAGGGGCACCTCGCGCTCGAGCTCGTGGCACGAGCGCGACCGCGAGCGCGGCGGTGGGGCCGGAGGACGCGCGCGGTTGAAGCCTCCGTTTGCGCAACCATATAGCACCGCAGCGCTCGACAGGACGGCGACACTTTACCGGACTGCAACGCTTCACAGGACTGCAACGCTTTACCGGACTGCAACGCTTTGACCCGCATCGTTCCGATGAAACGCCAACGACGCCAGCTGATGCTCTTTTTCATTCTCGGGCTGCTGCACGCCTATGTGGGCTGGCGCATCCTCCCAGACCTGCCGATCGATCTCGGCGCACGGGTCGCCGGCGCACTGCTGCTCGCAAGCTCGTACGGCGCGATGGTGCTCGGGTTCCATGCCCGCGCGCGCCGGCGCAGCCGCTGGTCCGATCGGATTACGGTCGCGGGACTCTTCGCGACGGGATGGTTCTCGTCGCTCGCCGTGTTCACGCTGCTCCGCGAGCTCGTCCTGGCCGCAGCCATTCTCCCGTTATCGGCGGCCCATGTACATGAGCTGTCGTCCGCCTCCGCTGCTGCGGTTGTGGGCCTCGCCGTGCTCGCGACCGGCATC
>DASXNC010000352.1:0-2428 GCA_036495325.1 Steroidobacteraceae bacterium | reverse complement strand
CCGCTCGAAGTGCACTATCGGGTCGGTGGCGCCGGGTGCGGCGTTCGGCGCATCGAGCTCAACGGCAAAGCCCTGCCGTTCAGCACCGAGGCGAACCCCCATCGAAGCGGCGCTGCGCTCGTCCCGCGGCCTGAGGTCCGGATAGCGTCCGGCGAGAACCGGCTCGAGATCGAGCTCGGTTAGCGAGATAGATCTCGCTCCAACGTCAGCGTCCGCGGGCCTGACGTTTCTCGCGTTTCGCCGCGCGCTTCTCCTCGAAGGACTTCGCTGGCTTCTTTTTCGTCTCTTTCTTTCGATCCTGGCCTTTGCTCATTGGGAATCCTCCCGACATCGCATCGAAGGGCAGGTCGAGTATACGTCAGCCGTCAATTCCCGTCCTGAAGCGTGGCTTTGAGATAGTTCGCAAGTCCCCCGAGCTCGAGGATTCGACGCACCGAGGGCGGAATCTGCGGAAAGCCATATGCCTTGCCCGCGTGCTCGAGCCGGCCTTCGGCGAGAGAGGCGCGCACCGTATCGCCTTCGTGGGCCGCCTCGTACACCTCGGGACATTCGATGATCGGCAGACCGTCGTTGATCGCGTTACGGTAGAAGGTGCGGGCGAACGAGGCGGCGATGACGGCCTTGATGCCGAGGCCCTTGATCGCGGTCGCCGCCTGCTCGCGCGCGCTGCCGCAACCGAAGTTGCGCCCGGCGAGCAGGATGTCGTAGCCCTGGAGCTTCGCGGGAAACTCCTCCCCCAGCATCTCGAAAGCGTGTTTGGCGAGCTCCGCCGGATCGATGTGAATGAGGTAGCGCCCCGGAATGATGATGTCGGAGTTGACGTTGTCGCCGAGCTTGAACAGTCGGCCCTCGATGATCGATTCCATGACGGTGTGATTCCAGGAGCCCATCGGCTCCTAAATGAGCTCGCGAGGATCGGTGATCACGCCTCTCAAGGCCGAGGCGGCGAGCGTCGCGGGGCTCGACAGATAAATGCTCGACTTGCGACTTCCCATGCGGCCCAGGAAGTTGCGATTGGCCGTGGAGAGCGAGACCTCGCCGTCCGCGAGCATCCCGCCGTCTCCAGCGCATGCGCCGCAGCCGGGATTGGTTACGAGGGCGCCGCTCTCAACGAGCGTTTGCAGGACGCCCGTGCGCATCGCCTCGAGGAGGATCTGTCTCGAGCCGGGGGTCACGATGAGGCGCACTCGCGGATCGATGCGCCGGCCCGCGAGGAGGCGCGCGGCAACCTCGAGATCCTCGAGCTTCGCGTTCGCGCATGAGCCCAGGAAAGCCTGGTCGATGCGCGTCCCGGCCACTTCGGTCACGGGCTTCACGTTCTCCACCTGATGAGGACAGGCGACCATGGGCTCGAGGCTCGAGAGGTCGACCGCCACCTCCCGCTCGTAGCTCGCGTCGGGATCGGCGTACACGGGAGCGCACGTGCCGGCGTCGAGGCGGCTTTCGAGATACTCCCAGGTTCGCGCATCGGGCGGCACGAAAACGCACTTCGCACCCATTTCCATGGCGAGATTCGCGACCGTCATGCGCTCCGAGACGCTCATGCGCGGCAGCGCATCGCCGTAGAACTCGGCCGAGCGGTATCCGCAGCCCTCCGCGCCGAGCGTGCCGATGAGGCGCAGCATGAGGTCTTTCGCGCTCACCGCGGCCGGGAAGGCGCCATCGAGCGTGAAGCGGACGGTGGTAGGCACTTTCATCCAGAGCTTGCCCGTGAGCCACACCGAAGTCACCTCGGTGTAGCCGATGCCGGTGCCGAATGCCCCGAGCGCTCCGTAGATCGTGCAATGTGAGTCGGTGCCGACGATGAGGTCTCCCGGTCGCACGTGGCCGTGCTCCATCAGCACGAGGTGCGCGATGCCGGCGTCGACGTCGTAGAACTTCTCGATCCCGTATTCCCGCGCGAAGCTGCGCGAGGTCTGCTGGTCGGCAGCATATTTTTCGGTTTTGGCGGGCGAGACGTGATCGAGCACGATCGCGAGGCGCTTCGGATCGTAGAGCTTCGTTGCGCCGATCCGCCGCATGACGCTCACGGATCGCCAGGTCGCCGTGTGGCTCATGACGAGGTCCGGGTAGGCATCGACGATGTCCCCGGGCCCGAGGGTCGCGGCACCCGACTTTGTGGTGAGGATCTTCTCGGCGATCGTCATGCCCATGGCGCGTTCTCCGGCGTGCGTCGCGGCTTTCAGGCCTGCGGCTCGCTCGCCGCGACAGGCAGACCGGTCGGCGCGGCCGCCTTGCGATGGTAGTGCGCGTTGTAGATCACGGTCACGGCGATCGAAGCCAGCGTGCCGATCGCGAGCGGGATGGTGGCCAGATCGAACAGACGAGCGAGCCCGACGTGCCGGCCGACGAGCACACCCACGATCGCCGGTCCGACGGCGCCTCCGGCGCGCGCACACAGCATGAACCAGCCGACGCCCGTCGCGCG
>DASXNC010000351.1:0-3280 GCA_036495325.1 Steroidobacteraceae bacterium | reverse complement strand
CTGAGCGACAGCGCACCGAGTACGAGGCCGCCTGCAGCGACTGCGCCGCCGAACCTCCACGATCCTCCGCTCGCGCTCATCAGATTGAAGCCGCTCAGAAGGGCCGCGGATGCGGTGGCGAGGAGCGCAAAGCCGCGCACGTCGAAGGGCCTGCGGCTCTCTTCGAGCCGCGGAATGAAGCGCAACACGAGCAGCACGCCCGCGATGCCGACCGGGACGTTGAGCAGGAAAATCCACGGCCACGACAGGTATGCGACGATGAAGCCGCCCACCGCGGGCCCAAAGGTCGGAGCGACGAGCATCGGGACAGTGCTAATCGTCATGACGCTCAGGAGGTCCTCCTTCTCAGTGGATTTGAGGAGGACGATGCGCGCGATCGGCGTCATGAGCGATGCCGCCGCGCCCTGCAGGATGCGCGCGCCGATGAACTCAAGCAGCGTGCGGCTACCGCCGCAGAGCACCGAAGCCACGGTAAAGCCCGCCAGCGCGAGCACGAATACGCGCCGTGCACCGAACCGGTCGGCGATCCAGCCGCTCGCCGGCAGCAGCACCGCCTGGGCGAGAATGTAGATCGTGATCCCGATGTTGAGATCGACCGGCCGCACATCGAACGTGCGCGCCATGGCGGGCATCGCGACGACGACGACGGACGCGTCGAGCCCGGCCATGAACATCGCGGAGGCAACGATCAGCCCGATCAGACGTGATCGCCTGCGGGACTTTCGCGCGGCGCCCGATGACGCCCGCGCTCCGGCGGGGGCGGATTCGCTCCTGTTGTCGATCTTGAACCTTCCGTGCGCCCCGAGCTCGCACGGCGAGGCGCTCTGTCATAGCGACGAGGGTCGGGGGCGGCGGGTCTGGCGCTCCTCCCGCGGCCCGCCGCAATATACCGCAGGTTCTCCGAGGTCAGCATGGCGGAAAGCGCACTCGCAGGCGAGATAGATGTGCTCGTCGTCGGCGTCGGCATCAACGGCGCGGGCATCGCGCGCGATGCCGCGGGCCGCGGCCTCGTCGTCTGTCTCATCGAGCAGTCGGACCTCGCCGCATACACCTCCTCCGCGAGCACCAAGCTGATTCACGGCGGACTTCGGTATCTCGAGTACGGCGAGCTGCGCCTCGTCCGCGAGGCGCTGATCGAGCGCGAGCGGCTGCTCGCGATTGCGCCCCATCTGGTGCACCCGCTGCGCTTCGTACTGCCGCACGTGCCGGAGCTGCGCCCGCGCTGGGAGATCCGACTCGGCCTGCTTCTCTACGACCATCTCGGCGGCCGACGTAATCTCGCGCCTTCGCGCGCGCTCCGCCTCGATCGAGATCCCGCGGGCTGCGCCCTGCGCCCGCATTTCGTGCACGGCTTCATGTACTCGGATTGCCGCGTGGATGACAGCCGTTTGGTGGTGCTCAACGCACTCGATGCCGCCGAGCGCGGCGCCCTCGTCCTGCCGCGCACGCGATTCGCCGGAGCGGTCGCCGAGCGCGGTGGCTGGCGGGCGGAATACATCGACACCGCAACCGGCGCGCGCGGCACGCTCTACGCGCGTGTGATCGTCAACGCAACGGGCGGCTGGGTCGATCGCCTGCGTCGCTCGATGGGACTCTCTCCCGAGCTCGGAGTGCGGCTCGTGAAGGGCAGCCACATCGTCGTGCCGCGGCTCTTCGAGGGCTCTGCGGCCTATCTCCTGCAGAATGGCGATCGGCGCGTCGTGTTCGCGATCCCTTACGAGGAGCACCTGACGCTGATCGGTACCACCGACGTGCCCTACGAAGGCGAGCTCGACGCCGTGAGCGCCTCTTCGGCAGAGATCGACTATCTGTGCGAGAGCGTGAATCGGTATTTCCGCCGCGGCGTAAGTCCCTCCGATGTGATCTGGCAGTACGCCGGCGTTCGGGCACTCAAAGACGATCGGGCCGAGGAAGCCGCCGCGGTCACGCGCGACTACGAGCTGCACGTCGAGGAGAGCTCCGGCGGCTCTCTCGCCCTGACGGTGATCGGCGGCAAGCTCTCGACGTACCGCAGTCTCGCCGAGAGCGCGCTCGAAGCGCTGCACCCGCGGATCGGGGGGTCGAGACGCCGTTGGACCCACGAGGCACCGCTTCCTGGAGGCGATGTGCCGGGCGGAGATTTTCAGGCTTTCGAGGCCGAAGCCGTCCGCCGCTGGAACGGTCTGCCGCACGGGATGGTAGAACGCCTCGCGCGCGCCTTCGGCACGCGCATCGAACGGATTCTCGGCGCCAGCGGGGGCTCACTCGAGGCACTCGGGGAGCGCTTCGGCGCAGACCTCACCGCCGCCGAGATCGAGTATCTGCAAGACACAGAGTGGGCAACGACGGGCGCGGACATCCTCTGGCGACGCTCGAAGCTCGGCCTCGCCGTCCCACAGGATGCCCCGGCGCGTATCGACCTATACCTCTCCGAGCGCGCGCGCCGCTCCCGCAATCGGGGCGGCCCCGCACCCGGCGGCTGCGTACGGCCGCCGGGATAAGGCCGCCCGGGCTTGCGCCTCAGGTCCTCCTGGCGAAATTCGCGATGAGACTCACGACCGTGAGGACCAGGAATATTACGAACAGGATCTTCGCGATGCTCACGGCCCCCGCGGCGATCCCGCCGAATCCGAAGACCGCCGCGATGATCGCGACGATGAAGAACACGAGCGCGTAATACAGCATGCGGCTGCTCCCTTGAGTGTGGGCAGTGCATAGCTTCCCGCAGCTCAAGCGCGATCGTCATCGGTCCAGGTCGCAGGCCTCTGTAGGACGCGTCTCACGCGCGGCGGCGGACGCGCTATAGTTTGCCGGTGGCGCGTCCCGGGGAGCCCGATGAAGGAATTTCACGGCAAAGTCGCATTCGTCACGGGAGGCAGCAGCGGCATCGGCCTCGGCCTCGTCGAAGCGCTCGCTCGCGAGAACATGCGGGTCGCCTTCACGTACCGGCGCAAGGACCACCTGTCGGATGCGATGGCGCATCTCGGCAAGCTCGGGCTCGAGAAGCGCGTGCTGCCTCTCGAGCTCGATGTCGTCGAGCGCGGCGCCTTCGCGCGCGCGGCCGATGACGTGGAGCGCACGCTGGGGCAGGTTCAGCTCCTCGTGAACAACGCGGGCGTCGCCGTGCACGGGCTCATGGAATACGCGACGTACCAGGATTGGGACTGGGTGCTCGGCGTCAACATCGGCGGCGTCGTGAACGGGATCGTGACGTTCCTGCCCCGCATGGTCGCCTCGGGACTCGAAGGCCACATCGTCAACGTCTCCTCGATTGGCGGTGTCGCCGCTCTCGGGTCCGTCG
>DASXNC010000350.1:0-2532 GCA_036495325.1 Steroidobacteraceae bacterium | reverse complement strand
GGTGGAACGCATCGCAGCTTCAGCGCTGAGCCGCTGGGGATTCGGCCGCGCTACGCGTGGGCACGTGAGGTACGGCGGGGCGGTCGTTCGCCTGGCGCTCAGTCGGTCGCGAAAAGCTGCCCGGCGATATCGCGGAAGGATTTGAACTCGAGCGCGTTCCCCGAGGGGTCGAACAGGAACATCGTGGCCTGCTCGCCCGGCTCACCCGCAAAGCGCACGTGAGGCTCGATGAGGAAGCGCACGCCGTGCCGCCGCAGCCGCTCCGCGAGCGCTCCCCACTCGGGCATCTCGAGCACCACGCCGCAGTGGGGAACGGGCACACTGTCGCCGTCGACCGGATTGAAATGCGAGGCGATCCGTCCGTCCCGGCCGAGCGTCGGGTTCAAATGGCAGACGAGCTGGTGTCCGCACAGGTCGAAGTCCACCCAATGCTCCGCGCTTCGCCCTTCGGCGCATCCGAGAATACCCTTGTAAAAGGCCCGCGCCTCGGCAATGTCGCGGACCTGCAGGGCAACGTGGAACGGGGTGAGCGGCATGAAACCGAAGTATACCTTCCGAGGCGCAGTCATTCGCACAGACCCCGGGCGGGCAAGGGCTCGGGGTGAAATCGCGCCCGTTGGCTTCCCGTCCGCCCACGGCCAGGGTCCGTCCGGGCCTCCGAAAATCAGGGTGTCCCGCGAGGTCGCCGGGCGGGCGGGCAAGGGCGTCTCGGTCGTAAGCGGGTTGCCGCTCCCGAGCCCCGAGCTCGAGGCGCTCGCGACTCGACTGAAGAGACTCTGCGGCGCGGGCGGCGGGGTCAAGGATGGCCGTATCGAGATCCAGGGCGAGCATCGCGACAGGCTCGTAGCGGAGCTCATCAAGCTCGGCTTCGACGCGAAGCGGGCGGGCGGCTGAAGCCTGCACGGGCATGAGGCTCGCTGCGGCGTGACATCGATGTACACCGAGCGGCATCTGCGCATCCTGCAGTGGCTGATCGCAGTCGGCTTCTTCATGCAGACGCTCGACTCGACGATCGTCAACACTGCTCTGCCTGCGATGGCAGGGAGCCTCGGCGAGCTGCCGCTGCGCATGCAGTCGGTCGTGATCTCCTATGCCCTCACGATGGCGATGCTGATTCCCGCCTCCGGCTGGGTCGCGGACCGCTTCGGCATCCGGCGCGCCTACCTCGTCGCGATCGTGCTCTTCGTCACCGGATCGGTCCTCTGCGCCGGCTCGCGCACGCTGGTCGAGCTCAACGCCTCCCGGGTCGTGCAGGGCGCAGGCGGCGCCATGCTGCTGCCTGTCGGGCGGCTGGCGATCCTGCGAGCGTTTCCAAACGAGCGGCTGCTCGCCGCGATGAGCTTCATCGCGATCCCGGGCCTTCTGGGCCCGCTCATCGGCCCGACTCTCGGCGGGTGGCTGGTCGATGTCGCCTCGTGGCACTGGATCTTCCTCATCAACGTGCCGATCGGCGTAGCCGGCTGCGCCGCAACGTTCGCCTTCATGCCCGAGTACCGCGAATCGAACGTTGCGCGCTTCGATGTCATGGGTTACGTCCTGCTCTCCTTAGGGATGGTTGCCGTGTCGTTCGCGATCGATGGCCTTTCGGAGCTCTCGCTCCGCCACGCGACGGTGCTGCTCCTTCTGATCTTCGGACTCGCGACCCTCGCCGCCTATTGGCTGCGGGCACCTCAGCATGCCCATTCACTCTTTCCGCCGAGTCTGTTCAGGAACGCGACGTTCAGCATCGGGCTGATCGGCAATCTGTTCTCGCGCCTGGGCTCGAGCGGCATGCCGTTTCTGCTGCCGCTCTTCCTGCAGGTGAGCCTCGGCTACTCCCCATTTCATTCGGGTCTGCTGATGTTGCCCACCTCGGTCGGCGCGATCCTCTCGAAGCGCCTCGTCACGCCCGTCGTGGAGCGAGTCGGCTATCGCCGCACGCTGGTCGTTAACACCTGGCTGGTTGGTTTCGCGATGGCGAGTTTCGCGCTCATCTCGGAGAAGGAGCCGATGTGGCTGCTCGTTGTGCAGTTCGGCCTCTTCGGAATCGTGAACTCGCTGCAGTTCACGGCGATGAACACCGTCACGCTCAAGGATCTCCGCGGCGCCGCCGCGAGCAGCGGAAACAGCCTGCTCTCGATGGTGCAGATGCTCGCGATGAGCCTCGGCACTGCGGCGGCAGGCGGACTGCTCACCGCATTCGTCGACGTATTCGGTCACGCGACGCGGCACGAATTACCGGCCTTTCACGCGACGTTCGTTTGCGTCGGACTGATGACCGTTGCCGCTGCATGGATCTTCTGGCAGCTCACGGCGGACCTTCCCTCCGCGCGGCCCGGAGTCGAGGAGCCCGAAATCGCTGCGACGAAGCCGACCGAGTCGACCTGAGGCTCGGTTGCACGGCCGAACGGATTTCTGTAAGAATCCGATAAGGAATCCATCGACCCTCATTTTGATACGGCACGGGGGGCTCATGAGCCGAGTTCGGCCCCAGAGTGCGCGGCACACCATAGCCGCATAATGGTTTCGGACGAGCCTGCAGCACGGGACACG
>DASXNC010000349.1:0-2499 GCA_036495325.1 Steroidobacteraceae bacterium | reverse complement strand
CCCATCCGCATGCGCGCGCGATAGACGGAGATGTTGTCGATGATCGAGTCCGGACGCGCGAAGTAGACATACTCGAAGATACACGGCGTGTGCCGCACGCTCGCCACGCACTGCTGCGAGTGCAGCCGGCCCTGCTCGTCGATGAAGACCGCCTCGCCCGGCGCGATATCCCGCACGAGGCGGAAGGAAAGGATGTCGAGCGCGACGCTCTCGGAAGCAAGCATCCACTCCGGCCCCTTCGGCGTGTCGCGCTGGCCGAGCACCAGCGGGCGGATACCGTTCGGGTCGCGGAAGCCGAGCACGCCGTGCCCGACGATCATCGCAACGACCGCATAGCCGCCGCGACAGCGGCGATACACCGCGTTGAGCGCCGCAAATGCGTCCGCCGGCGTCACGCGCTGCGTGCCGACGCGCTGCAGCTCCGAGGCGAAGACGTTGAGGAGCACCTCCGAGTCGGAGGTCGTATTGAGATGGCGGCGGTCCTCGCGGGTGAGCACCTCCGCAAGCTCCGCAGCGTTCGTGAGATTGCCGTTGTGCCCGAGACAAATGCCGTACGGAGCATTCACATAGAACGGCTGCGCCTCCGAGGCGCTCTCGCAGCCGGCCGTCGGATAGCGCACGTGGCCGATGCCGAGGTTTCCCCGAAGCTCGACCATGTGATGCTGCTGGAACACGTCGCGCACGAGCCCGCTGCCCTTGCGGACGTAGAGCTCCCCGTCAGCGACCGTCGCGATGCCGGCGGCATCCTGCCCCCGATGCTGCAGCACCGTGAGCGCGTCATAGAGTCTCTGGTTTGCAGGACCCGTTCCGACGATGCCGACGATTCCGCACATGGTGCCCGCCTCAGAGTCGTTGATCGACGAGATTGAAGACGTGCAGGTGATCGGCCGTGTCACCGACCATCGAGAGCAGGAGGTTCGCAGTCCGCTCTCCGTACGGCAGCAGCCGCGACGCGCGCCACCAGTGCTCCTCGTTGAGCCGCAACGTCTGACAGACGAGCACGAGCACACCGAAGATAACGAGGCCGCGCATCACGCCGAAGATCAGTCCGAGAAAGCGATCCGTGCTGCTGAAAAGGGACAGCCGCACGAAATGCGCGACGAGCGCGCCGATACCGGCCCCGGCGAGCAGCACGGCAATGGCGAGGACCGCACGCGCCGCCCACGGCCTCACCGACGGGGAGGAGAGCAGCCCTCCGAGATAGGGCTCCAGGCGCCCGGCGAAATGCCATGCGACGAGCAGGGCGACGATCCATGTGACGAGCGCGATGATCTCGCGGAGGAATCCGCGTGCAACACCCACGACGGCGGAGAGTACGACAAGCAGGATGATCAGATAGTCGACCAAGGTCATGGCGGCGCGGATTGTACTCGACCCGGGAACGCTATGGGCGTGAGCGGTTTCGAGCTTCGCGCGGTCGCGGTTAGAGCGGTTCTGGGGCCCGTCTTGCGGCTCATCTTGGCTGCGCGACCGCCCCGCGGAGCCCCGCCGCCCGGAGCCGCGCGGCGACCGCATCGGCAGCCGTGCGATCGCGCTGCGGGCCCACACGCACGCGGTACCAGTTGCGGCCTCCGCCCGAACTTTCGGAGACAAATGTTCCATAACCTTTGAGCCTCAAACTGCGGGCCAGCCGATCCGCATTCTCGCGGCTGCCGAAGCTGCCCACCTGAACCGCCCACTCGTGAGCGGCGCTATCATTCCGCGGAGCGGCGCTCTCACTCCGCGCGGAAGTTTTTCGCGCCGCCGTGTGAGCCGACGCAGCGGCGGCCGGCGGCGTCGAGTCCGGCTTGCCGCTCACGGCCCTCGCGGGAGCGGCAATGGCTGCCGATTCGGCGTTGCCGCTCACCGGCCTCGCCGGAGCCGCGATGCCCGCCGATCCAGCATCATCGGTCACCGGTCTCACGGGAGCGGCTGCCGCCGTCGCTGGCACCGCACTCTGCTGCGCATCCCCAAGGGATAGCGTGTACGAGCGGACCGGAGCCTCATCGATCGCCGCGACTGCTTGAGGCACCGCACGCCGCGGGCCGGAAAGCAGCTCCGGCACCAGTAGAACAATGACTGCGACCAGAATTGCAGCGCCGGTCAGCCGCTCTCGTGTGCGTAATTCCAGCATGGGGGCGCCTTGTGACCTGATCAAGCGTGCCCGTGGGCGCCGCTGCGCGCGCAATCCGACCGGTCTGCCTGAGCGGCTGGTTCCGGGCCGAACATCTCGGGGCTCGTCGACTCTGGGCCTGCCGCTTCCCCAAGCCATTCGAGCGCCGATGTGACCGTCGTAAACGATCCGAAAACGACCACACGGTCGCCTGCATGCGCGAGCGAACGGGCGAGGTCCAAGCCCTCGCGTACCGTGTCGGCGAGTCTCGGCGTCGAGACCGTCTCAAGGAGCCGCGCTGCGAGCTCGCGCGCCGTAGAGCCGCGAGTGCCGGGTCCGCCGCAGAGGATCCATGCATCCATGGCCGGCGCGACCGCGCGCCCGATCGCTTCCACGTCCTTGTCGCG
>DASXNC010000348.1:0-1949 GCA_036495325.1 Steroidobacteraceae bacterium | reverse complement strand
CGGCGGATCGCGCGGATCGGCCGAGCGCAGCGTGACCTCCCCTCGTGTGTCGGGATGCAGCACGACGTTGGCCATCGCAAAGACGTGTCCCACCCCTTTGCGCCAGCCGGGAAACCACGGGCGGGCCAGCATCGAGACGGGGCTCACCAGGAACTGCACGTCGGCCCCAGCGGTATCGGGCCGGATGCGCAGAAAGCCCTGCGCGCCAATCGGCAAGTCCGCGACGGCTCCGGTGCCAAACAGCTGCCAACGCAGCACCGACACGAGCAGCCGGTCGAGCCTCAGCTGCGACTCGAAGGTAATGGGGCCGCTCGCCTCGAATACGACGCCGACCGACTGATGATCTTGCAGATTCTTCCCGACACCGGGCAGGTCGTGCACTGGCCGGATGCCGATCGCTTCGAGCTCGGCGGCGGGCCCGACGCCCGAAAGAAGCAGCAGCTGGGGGGAGTTGAAGGCCCCCGCGGCGAGGATCACTTCACGATCGGCACACGCACGCTCGGTGCGGCCATTGCGCTCGAATTCGACCCCGGTGGCCCGATCGCCGTCGAATAGCACTCGGCGCGCGAGCGCCCCCGTCGCAACGAGGAGATTCGGCCGCCCCATCGCGGGGCGCAAGTAGCGAGTGGCGCTGCTCGCCCGCCGGCCCCGATGCACGTTGAAGTCCGGGGCGCTGAAGCCTTCCACCTCGGCGCCGTGAAAATCCTCGAGATGCTTGTAGCCGAGCTTGCCGGCCGCGGCGATGAGCTTCGGGTACACCACGTGGTCCGTGATGTGCCGCGCGACGGTGAGCGGGCCCTCCGCGCCGTGATACGCCGACTCGCCGCGCCAGTTCGCCTCCGCGCGCCGGAAGTAAGGCAGCACCTCCGCGAAGCTCCACCCGGAGACGCCGAGATCGCGCCACGCATCGTAGTCGGCGGGGTGGCCGCGGGAGTACATCATGCCGTTCACGGATGAGGAGCCGCCGAGCACCTTGCCGCGTGGCACGGGAATGCGCCGT
Source organism: Steroidobacteraceae bacterium (assembly GCA_036495325.1). GTDB lineage: Bacteria > Pseudomonadota > Gammaproteobacteria > Steroidobacterales > Steroidobacteraceae > JASHUC01. Next base: position 949 of record DASXNC010000348.1, on the reverse strand, counting down.
CCGTCCGCGTGCGGCTCCGGCTCGCTCAGATATCCCCAGCCGAAGCGCGGGTTCATGAAGGTGTCTCGCCAGGCGAGCGGCATCCGCATCCGCCGATAACCGCGGTCCGGACCGCCCGCCTCGAGGAGCAGAACCGTACAGGTAGGGTCCGCGGATAGGCGGTTCGCGAGCACACAACCGGCCGATCCCGCCCCGACGATGATGTAATCGAATGCCCTTTCCGTCATGTCTCGCTCGAGCGGCCGGCTCACATCGCCTCCTGCGCACCGCCATCGCGGTGTATCGCCGGTAATATAACTGACGATGCGGGATCGCGCCGCGCTCGCGAGGTTGCACGCCATGGACACGACCGTCGCTCTCAAACTGGAGCATGTCTTCGACATCCGTATCGATTTTCACGAGCGGAGGCTCTTCGGCCCCGTCTCGGGCGGCGCTCAGCAGGGCTACACCTCGGTCAAGAGCGGACTCGTCGAGGGACCGCGCCTCAACGGCCGCGTCGTGGACTATAGCGGCGCCGACTGGGCGACCGTACGCCCCGACGGAGTGGTCGAGCTCAACGCGCACTATCTGCTCGAGGCGAGCGATGGCACGCTCATCTATATCCGCAATCTCGGGTACGTGTACGGCGCTCAGGCCTCACCGGCCGGCTCGCCTTACTTTCGGTGCACGCCCTATTTCCGCGCCCCACAGGGCCCGCACGATTGGCTCAACCGCACCGTGATCGTGGGCGGGGGCGAGCGACGCTCGAATCCGGACCATTCTCTGTTCCGCTACTACGCCGTAGTCTAGCGGGATCGCTTCGAGAGGGTCCTCGCATGGCACAAAAGGAAACCGAACGCCTGACCGAGATCATGGCGGGGGCGATGCTTGCCCGGGCCGTGTGCACGATTGCCGACCTCGGCGTCGCGGATCACATCGAGCCCGGAGTGCCGCGATCGGCAGCGAATCT
>DASXNC010000347.1:0-2288 GCA_036495325.1 Steroidobacteraceae bacterium | reverse complement strand
TGCCGAACGGGCACCGTGAGCCTCACGCAGGGCTCGCCGTCGTGCTCGCCGAGAGTGAGCCGCAGCTCGATCGTGCGCCGCGAGCCGTCGGCGAAGTAGCCGTTCGCCGAGAGTGTGTGATCGCTCCAGCGCCCCTGAAGGCAGGCAGCGAGCGCGCCCTTGAGGGCCGCATGCGTCGACTCGTCGAACACGTCCATGATCGGCTGGCCGACGATCGCGGCGCGCTCGAAGCCGAACAGCTCGAGCCAGGAGGCATTCGCATCGACGACGATGCCTTCCTGCACCTGAGCGATGGCGTCGGCGGACTGCTGCAGGACGGCCTCGAGCTGGCGGCGCGTCTCGCGTGCGGAGCGCAGCGTGCTGTCGAGCGTGCGCTCGATGCGATGCGCGCGCAGCTCGCGGCCCATGATCGCCTGCAGTCGCGCCGGATTGGCGAGCGTCACGACGTCGCGCGCGCCTTGCTGCATCGCGAGCGCCATGCGCATCTCGTCGACCGTATCGGCTATGACGATGAGCGGCACGGCGGGGGCGATCTGGTCACGAATGCGCGCGACGGAGCTTATCTCCTCATCGCCCTGCGCCAGCAGCAGCAGCAGCTCGGGATTGATCTGGGTGAGGGCGTCCGCGAGGTCCGGCAGCTCCGGAATCCAGGTGCAATACACCGCATGTCCGGCGCGCCTCAGAATGCCGTTCACGACCTCCGCGGGATCGCGAGAGGCGCTGAGAACGATGAGCGGTACGGCGCTCTGCTCGGACATCCGGCGATCTTAGCACCCGCTTTCCGGCGGCCTGCGTGCGAGACCTCTCAGCTCGGGACAGATTGGCACCTTTGCCGGCGCCCCGGCCTGCTCGCGCACGAGGCGCGGGACCAGATATCCCGGAAGCACCGCGGCGAGCTCCCCCGCAAGACGGCGGGCGCGACTCTCCTCGACCTCGAAATGTGCGGTGCCTCGCACGCGATCGAGCAGGTGCAGGTAGTAGGGCAGCACCCCGGCCTCGAACAAGCGCCTCGCGAGTGCGGCGAGCGTCTCGACGTCGTCGTTGACGCCGGCAAGCAGGACGGATTGGTTGAGAAGGGTCGCGCCTGCGCGGCGAAGCGCGGCGCACGCCGCGCGTACTTCCTCATCGATCTCGTTCGGGTGGTTCGCGTGCAGGACGATGACGACCGGCCATTTGAGACTTCCGAGCCAGCTCACGAGCCCCGCGTCGACCCGCGATGGCAGCACGATCGGCACGCGCGTATGCACGCGCAGCCGGCGCAGGTGGGCGATGGGCTCGAGTGCATCGGTGAGGGCGGCGAGGCGGGCGTCAGTCAGGCATAGGGGATCGCCCCCGCTCAGGATGATCTCCTCGATCCCCTCGTCCCGCTCGAGATGCGCGAGCGCATCGCGCCAACGCGGTCCATCCTTTTGCTCGTCGTAAGGGAACTCACGGCGGAAGCAGTAGCGGCAGTGCACGGCACATGCGGGCGTCGCAATCAAGAGCGCACGGCCGAGGTATTTCTGGAGGAGCGCGGGCGCAGCAATCGCGGCGCGCTCCCCCAGCGGGTCGGGCACGAAACCGGCCCGCTCTTCAAGCTCCTCCGCGGCAGGCAGCACCTGGAGCAGCAGCGGATCGCGCGGGTCGCCACGACGCATGCGGCGTACGTAGCTCCACGGTACGCGCAGCCGGAACGCGCCCGAGGCGGCGCGCGCCGGCGCGCCGAGCGCGAGGTCGAGCCCGAGCGCATCGATCAGCGCCTCGGGAGTGTCGATCGCTTCGGCGAGCTCACGCTGCCAGCGAGGCGGCAAGGACGTGCGAGGAGGCGTGCCATCGAGCGACGGGTCGGCTGCAGCGTGAGCCGGCTGCGCTCGCTGGCAGCCCCCCGGGGATGCCAGTATCATTTCGGGTTTACGTGAGTACGACATGGCCAGTATCAGCACCAACGAATTCCGCTCCGGCGTCAAGATCCTGCTCGACGGCGAGCCTTATTCGATCGTCGAGAACGAGATGGTCAAGCCCGGCAAGGGCCAAGCTTTCAATCGCGTCAAGGTCCGCAACCTCAAGACGGGCCGCGTGATCGAGCGGACGTTCAAGTCCGGCGAGTCGGTCGAAGCCGCGGACGTGGTCGAGATGGACATGCAGTACCTGTACCAGGACGGAGACTTCTGGCACTTCATGGTGCCGGAATCCTTCGAACAGTACACCGCCGGAAAGGCCGCAGTGGGCGACAACGCAGTGTGGCTCAAGGACGGCACCGAATGCATCGTCACGCTGTTCAACAACGTGCCGCTCGTCGTTACGCCGCC
>DASXNC010000346.1:0-16024 GCA_036495325.1 Steroidobacteraceae bacterium | reverse complement strand
CGCTTCGAAATCCGTCTCGAGCCCGCGCCGCGTGATGTTGATGGCGCGCACGTCCGCACCGACCTCGAGCCCGTACGTGGTTACCGGTCGCGCGACGCGCGGCAGGAGCTCGCGCACGCGCTCGTCATCGAGGCACACGATCGCGAGCCCATAGAACGGCAGGTTATGCAGGAACTCGACGAAGCTCTGCTCGAGTTGCTCGAGGCTGCCACCGTGCGAGGCGAGATGATCGTTGTCGATGTTCGTGACGACCGCGATGAGCGGCTGCAGATGCGTGAACGAGGCGTCGCTCTCGTCGGCTTCAGCGACCAGATAGCGCCCAGTCCCGAGCCTCGCATTGCTCCCGGCGCTCACGAGGCGTCCTCCGATGACGAACGTCGGATCGGTGCCGGCTTCGGCGAGCACGCTCGCGACGAGACTCGTCGTCGTCGTCTTCCCGTGCGTCCCGGCGACCGCGATCGAGTACCGGAAGCGCATGAGCTCACCGAGCATCTCGGCGCGTTGCACCGCGGGGATGCGGGCCGCAATCGCCGCGGCGACCTCGGGATTGTCGGGCGGGACCGCGCTCGAGACGACGATCACGTCGGCCCCGCGGATGTTCTCGGCTGCGTGCCCCTCCATCACGCGCGCGCCGAGCGCCTCCAGTCGCCGCGTGATCGGATTCGGCTTGAGGTCCGAGCCCTGCACGCGATAACCGAGATTGAGCAGCACCTCGGCGATGCCGCCCATCCCGCTGCCGCCGATGCCGACGAAGTGGATCGTGTTGATGCGGCGCATGCGATCGGCGCGGCCGGTTGCGCCCGGCGCCAAGATCGCTCCCGGCGCTTTGTCGCGCGGCGCCGTGCTCGGCGCCGTCCCTGCACCTCGCCCTTCGGGCCGGCTATCGCCGTCAAAAATCGCTCCCGGCGATTTTTTCACGAGCCGACCTCCGCGTATTTGCGACAGGCTGCGGCGAGCTCCTCCGCGGCGCGCGGCAGCGCGAGCGATCGGGCCCGCTCCGCCATCCCGAGCAGCCTCTCACGCGCGGGGCGCGGCTCATGGTGCGTCCGCCCGGGCTCCGCTCGGCCGCTGTCGGAAGAGGCTCCGGCGGTGAGCTTCTCGATCTCGGCCGCGAGGCGCTCGGCCGTGAGCTCCCGCTCAGCGATCAACACTGCCGCTCCGGCGTTGACCAGATAGCGCGCATTCGCCGTTTGATGATCGTCGACGGCAGCCGGAAACGGCACGAGGATCGCGCCGACGCCCGCTGCCGCGAGCTCGGAGATGGTGAGCGCGCCGGCGCGGCAGATGACGAGATCGGCCCAGGCGTAGGCCGCTGCCATGTCCTCTATGAACGGCATGACCTGCGCGGGAACACCCGCCCCCGCGTAACTGCTCTCCGCGGCTTCCTGCCAGCGACTGCCCGCCTGATGGCGTACCTCGATGGGAAGGCGTTGGCCTACCGCAGCGAGGGCGAGCGGCACGACAGTGTTGAGGCGCACCGCACCTTGGCTGCCGCCGACGACCAGAATGCGAAGCGGGCCGCTGCGTGCGGTAAAGCGCTCGGCCGGGAAAGCGGTGGAGGTGATCTCCCGGCGCACGGGATTGCCGATCGTGCGGGCCCGCACCCCCGGACCAAAGCTGCCGGGAAACGCCTCGAGCACGTCCCGCGCAAAATGCGCAAGCACGCGGTTGGTGAAGCCCGCAATCGCGTTCTGCTCGTGAATGACGAGCGGACGGCGCGTGATCCAGGCGGCGATGCCGCCAGGCCCGGTGACGAAGCCGCCGAGCCCCACGACGACGAATGGCCGATGACGCCACATCACCCGGCAGGCCTGAACGAGCGCGGCGCCGACGCGGAAGGGAGCGGCGAGCAGCGTGGCGAATCCCTTGCCGCGCAGTCCGCCGACCGTCAGCCATTCTATCGGCAGCGGCTCGGCCGGGACGATGCGCGCCTCGAGGCCCCGCCGCGTGCCGAGCCAGACCACCTCGATTGATTGCTCGCGCAGCATCCGCGCGAGCGCTAGCGCGGGGAACACGTGCCCTCCCGTGCCGCCCGCCATGATGAGCGCCGGCCGGTTCACTCGATGCGCTCCGTGAGGCGCGAGTGCGCGGTCGCCTCGTGATACACGCGCAGCACGAGCCCCACCCATGCGAGTGCGACGATGAGGCTCGAGCGTCCGTAGCTCATGAGCGGCAGGGTCAATCCCTTTGTCGGCAGCACTCCCATGTTCACGCCGATGTTGATGAACGCCTGGATGCCGAGCCACAGGCCGAAGCCCGCCGCGACGTACGCCGGAAATTTGAGCCCCGCATCGGCCGCGAGCCGCGCGATGCGAAAGGCGCGCCACACGAGCGCGAGAAACAGCCCGAGCGTTGCGATCGCTCCGATGAGCCCGAGCTCCTCGGCGAGCACGGCGAACAGGAAGTCCGTGTGAGCCTCGGGCAGATAGAAGAGCTTCTGCACGCTGTCACCGAGGCCCACGCCGAACCAGCCGCCCCGGCCGATCGCGATCAGAGACTGCGTGAGCTGGAAGCCGCTGTTGAAGGGATCGGCCCACGGATGCAGGAATCCGGTGAGCCTTCGCAGCCGGTAGCCAGAGGTGATCGCGAGCAGCGCGAAGCCCGCCGAGGCGAGCACGGTCATCGCGATCACGTAGCGCAGGCGTGCGCCCGCGAGGAACAGCAGCGCGAACCCCGCAGCGAACAGCACTGTTGCGGCGCCGAAGTCCGGCTCGGCCAGCAGCAGCACGCCGGCGCAGGCGAGCAGGCCGAGCGGCTTCAGGAGCCCGACGAACGAGCCACGCAGCTCCTCCTCGCGGCGCGTGGCGTAGCTCGCGATATAGATCAGAATGAAGACGCGCGCGAGCTCGGAGACCTGGAAATTGAGGCCGCCGATCTCGAGCCATCTGCGGCTTCCGTTCACGGTGTGCCCGAGCCCCGGCACGAGCACGGCGAGCAGCAAGGCGTAGGCGGCGACGAGCAGGGGCATCGACACGCGCTCGATGAAATCCGTACGGACCGTGAGCAGGATGGCGCCCGCTGCGGCGCCCACCACCGTGAGCAGCAGCTGCCGGTCGAGATAGTCAAAGCCACGGCCGCTCTCGCGAGCCGCGATCGAGATCGAGGCCGAGGTCACCATCACGAGGCCCAGCAGCACGATCGCGAGCACGATGGCGAGGAACACCGTGTCGATGCGCCAGCCGCCGCGGCCGCGGCCCGAGCGCGCATAGCCGAAGCCGAGATCGGCCCGGCCGCCGCCGTTCACCATAGCGCCCGCGGGTTGGCTCATGCGGCGAGCTCCCGCACGGACCGCGCGAACACCTCGCCGCGGTGCGCATAATCGCGGAACATGTCGAGACTCGCGCACGCCGGCGAGAGCAGCACCGTCTCGCCCGGGCGAGCCGCCTGTGCGGCCGCGCGGACCGCTGCCTCGAGCGAGTCGCAGCGTTCGATGCTCGATACGCCCTGCAGAGCCTCGGCGATCGCTTGGGCGTCGCGGCCGATAAGCACGACGTGCCGCACCTTGCCCCGGAAGGCCTCGGCGAGCGGTGCGAATTCTTGGCTCTTGCCGTCCCCGCCGAGAATCACCACGAGCTTCCCCGGTGTGCCCGCGACGGCGGCGACCGTTGCACCGACGTTCGTGCCCTTGGAGTCGTCGATGAACGTGACGCCGCGCAGGTCGGCGACCCACTGCGAGCGGTGCGGGAGCCCGGTGAAGGACCTGAGCTCGGCGAGCATCGGCTCGAGCGGCAAGCCTGCGGCATCTCCGAGCGCGAGCGCGGCGAGCGCGTTCGCAGCGTTGTGCAGACCCTTGATCTTGAGCTCCGAGAGCGCGAGCAGCGGCTCGCCGCGCCGCGTGAGCCAGCTGCTCTGTGATTCGAGCGTGTAGTCGGCGGCGCTCTTCGCTTGCAGCGAGAAGCTGAGGATCGCCTGCCCGGGCCGCACACTCGCGACGACGCGCGGGTCATCGTTGTTGACGACCGCGATGTCGCAGCGCGCGTACACGCGCGCCTTCGCCGCCGCGTACTCCTCGACCGAGGCGTAGCGATCGAGATGGTCCGGGCTGATGTTGAGAATGGCCGCAGCCTTGAGGTCGAGGGAGCGTGTCGCCTCGAGCTGGAAGCTCGAGAGCTCGAGCACGTAGAGGTCCGTCCGACGGGTGTCCCGCTGCGAGGCGGCGAGCAGATCGAGCGCCGGCTCGCCGAGGTTTCCTCCGACCCGAGTGTTGAGCCCCGCGCGCGCCGCCATGCGCCCGACGAGCGTCGTCACGGTGCTCTTGCCGTTGGTTCCGGTGATCCCGATGACCGGAGCGTCGACTGCCAGCGCAAAAAGCTCGATGTCACCGACGATCTCGAGGCCGCGGCGACGCGCCTCGACAAAAAACGGATCCGAGAGCGGCACCCCTGGTGAGGCGACTACACACACCGCCTCATCGAGCAGTGAGGGGTCGAAGCCGCCGAGATGCACGGGGATCTGCGGGTCGAGCGCTATGAGCTTCGCCAGCCCGGGCGGATCAAGGCGGGTGTCGGTCACTGCCAGGCGCCAGCCGTGCTCGCGGAGGTATGCGGCACACGCGTAGCCGGTTCGGCCGAGTCCGACGATGACGGCGGTCGATGGCTTGTGTCGCGTCTCGTTCATCGGAGCTTGAGAGTCGCGAGTCCGACGAGCACGAGCAGCAGGGTGATGATCCAGAAGCGCACGATCACCTTGGGCTCCGCCCAGCCCTTGAGCTCGAAATGGTGATGGATCGGCGCCATCCGGAAGATGCGTCGGCCCGTAAGCTTGAAGGAGCCCACCTGCAGGATGACGGAAGTGGTCTCGAGCACGAACACCCCGCCCATGACGAGCGCCACGACCTCCTGGCGCACGATGACCGCGAGCACGCCGATCGCCGCCCCGATCGCGAGCGCACCCACGTCCCCCATGAAGACCTGTGCCGGATAAGTGTTGAACCACAGAAAGCCGAGGCCGGCGCCTGCGAGCGCCGAGCAGAAGATCAGCAGCTCGCCCGCACGCGGCACGGCCGGAATCGCCAGATACTCCGCGTAGACCGAGTTGCCGCTCACGTAGGCGAACACGCCGAGCGCTGCCGTGACGAGCACCGCCGGCATGATGGCGAGCCCATCGAGCCCGTCCGTGAGGTTCACGGCGTTGCTCATCCCGACGATCATGAAATAGGCGATCGCGATGAACACCACCGCGGAAAGCGGCTCGGCGAATCGCTTGACGAAGGGCAGATAGAGCGTCGTCTCCGCGGGTACTTGCGCCAGGGAGTAGAGCGTCACTGCCGTGCACAGCCCGGCGACGGACTGCCAGAGATACTTCCAGCGCGGGATGAGTCCCTTCGAGTTGCCGACGACCAGCTTCAGGTAGTCGTCATAGAATCCGATGAGTCCGAACGCGAACGTCACTCCGAGCACGGTCCACACGAACCGGTCGGAAAGGTCCGCCCAGAGAAGCGTGCCGACGAGGATAGCCGCGAGGATGAGCGCGCCACCCATCGTCGGGGTGCCGGCCTTCGGCAGATGCGACTTCGGGCCGTCGTCCCGCACGACCTGCCCGATTTGACGGCGCGAGAGCTTCGCGATCATCGCGGGCCCCGCGATGAGCGAGAACGCGAGCGCAGTGACTGCCGCGAGAATCGCCCGCAGCGTTTGATAGTGAAAGGCGTTGAAGCCCGAGTAGGCCGGCGTCAGATGCTGTGCGACCCAGTAGAACACGGCTACTTCCCTGATCCCGTGAGTGCCGCAACGACGCGCTCGAGCCGGTTGACGCGCGAGCCCTTTACCAGCACCGAAGCCTCGCGCGGCAGCGCGCTTCCGAGCGCGCCGGCGAGCGCTTCCGTATCCGGATACCATTCGGCGCCCGCGCCGAAGCTCTCCACGGTGAGCTGGGTGAGCTCGCCGGTCGCGCAGAGCCGCCCGACTCCGTGATCACGGGCGTACGCGCCGATCTCCGCATGGCTCGAGCGTGCGAACTCGCCGAGCTCGGCCATCTCCCCGAGCACGAGCCATTTCGGGCCCTCGAGCTGCGCCAGCACGTCGATGCCTGCGCGCACCGAGCTGGGGTTCGCGTTGTAGGAATCGTCGATCACCCAGGCGCCGCTGCGCGCCCGCTTCAATTGCAGCCGGCCCTGCACCGCGCGCATCGCGGCAAGTCCCGCGCGTACGTGCTCGAGGCTTGCGCCCGCGGCGGTCGCCGCCGCCGCGGCGCAGAGCGCATTCGCTATGTTGTGGCGCCCGGCGAGCTTCAACTCGATGGGCGTTCCTCCCCGAACGCTCTCGAGCGTGAAGCGCGTGCGGAACTCCGCGTCGACGATGTCCGTGCGCACGTCGTGCGCGGTGAAGTCGACCGGCGCCGCAAGTCCGAACGTGACGATCCGCGCCCGCGTGAGGCTGCGCCACAGCGGTGCGAACGCGTCATCCGCGTTGATGACAGCGATCCCGTCGGGCGCGAGGGCCTCCACCATCTCGCCCTCGGCGCGCGCGACGCCCTCGAGGCTGCCGAAGCCTTCGAGGTGCTCGGCACCCGCGTTCGTGATGAGTCCGATGGTCGGACGGGCGAGCGCGGCGAGACTTGCCACCTCGCCGGCGCGGTTCGCACCCGTCTCGATCACGGCGAAACGGTGCTCCGGCGTCAGACGCAGAAGCGTGAGCGGTACGCCGATGTGATTATTGAGATTTCCGCGCGTCGCGAGGCACGAGCCGGCTTGCGCGAGGATCGCGGCGGTCATCTCCTTCACGGTCGTCTTGCCGTTGCTGCCGGCAACGCCGATGAGCGGAATATCGAACTGCGAGCGCCATGCGCCCGCCGCGCGCGAGAGCGCCGCCTGAGCGTCCGGCACGACGATCCGGGTGAGCGACGCCTCGAGGCTGCGATCGCGCAAGACCGCGAGGCTCTCGCGAGCGGCCGTGCCGCTTTCGCCCGAGAGCGCGCTCGCCTCCTCGATGACCGCGCCCGCCGCCCCGGCCGCCGCCGCAGCTGCGAGGAACTCGTGGCCATTGAACCGCGGACCACGCAGTGCGATGAACAGCGCACCGCCCTCGAGGGTGCGCGTATCCGTGGAGACGCCCGAATAGGCGCGGTCGACTCCCTCGAGCCGGCCGCCGCAGGCCTCGGCAAAGGCGCCAAGCGTGCGGGTGGGCCGGGCCATCAGGCGCGCCCCTTGTGGGCCGAGAAGAAAGCCCTCGCCACGGCCTGGTCACTGAAGGGCCGGCGCTCGCGGCCGACGATCTGATAGTCCTCGTGGCCCTTCCCGGCGATGAGCACCACATCACCCGCACCCGAGTGCGCGAGCGTCTCCTCAATCGCTCTCGCACGGTCATGCTGCACGCGAACGCTGCCTGCTGCTGCGGCTGCCTCCGCCGCCGCGAGCCCGCTCGGAGCGGTGTCTGCTCCTGCGCGAGCTTCGATTCCCTCGAGAATGTCCGCCACGATCTGTCCTGGATCCTCCGTGCGCGGATTGTCGTCGGTGACGATGACCTCGTCCGCGAGCTCACGGGCGGTGCGTCCCATCGGCGCGCGCTTGCCGCGGTCGCGATCGCCGCCGCAGCCGAAGACTACTCGCAAGGCTCCCGCGCAGTGCGCCCGCGCAGCGTGCAACGCCTTCTCGAGCCCATCGGGCGTGTGTGCGTAATCGACGATAGCGAGTGGATCGCTCGCGCCGCCCCGAACGAGCTCCATTCGGCCCGGGGGCGGGGCGCATTCCTTGAGAACCTCGACCGCGTGATCGAGCGGCACATCGAGCGCCATGAGCACGGCGAGCACCGTGAGCAGGTTGTCGACGTTGAAATCGCCGATGAGCGGGGCGGCGACGACCGCCTCGCCCCAGCTCGAATCGAGCGTGAAGCCGAGGCCCGCCCGCACGAGCTGCGCGTCGCGGGCCCAGAGGTGCTCCGCGCCGTGCGCGGGATCGCGCGAGCCGCGCCCAGCCGGCCGCCGCCCCGTGAGGATCAGGCGACCGGCCGCGGCGCCGAATCGCCGTGCCAGCTCGCGACCGAAGGCATCATCGATATTGATGATGCGCGCGGCAAGATCGCACTCGAAAAGCCGAGCTTTCGCCGCGCCGTACGCCTCCATCGAGCCATGGAAGTCGAGGTGATCCCGCGTCAGATTCGTGAAGGCGGCGGCGCGAAAGCGCACACCGTTCACCCGCCCCTGCGCGAGCGCATGCGAGGACACCTCCATCGCGACGCATTCGGCGCCGAGAGCGCGCAGCGCGGCGAGCTGCCGATGCACGGTTACGGCATCGGGCGTCGTCAAGTCGAGCGGTGTGATCGACTCCGGAAGGCCAGAGCCGAGCGTGCCGAGATAGCCGCTGCGCCGGCCGAGCTTTTGAAGCGCCTGCGCCGTGAGATACGCGCAGGTCGTCTTGCCGTTCGTTCCCGTGAAACCGGCAACCGCGAGGCTCTGCGAGGGTGCCTCGAAGAAACGGTCCGCGATCGTGCCGACCTCGGCAGTGAGCCGCGGCACCGGGGTGATGAAGAGGGCGCCTTCATCTACCGCCTTCCGTACGCTCGCCGGCAGGCCCTCCGCGAGGCGCGCATCGGCCGCCGCGGACTCGGCCTCAAACAGAATGGCGCGCGCGCCGCGCCCGACCGCCTGCTCCGCGAATTCGAGCCCGTGCCGCGCCGTGCCCCGGCACGCGAGAAACAGCGCGCCGGCCTCGACCGAGCGGCTGTCGAGCGTGACATCGCTCACCCGGACGTCGGGCGGCACGGTAGCGAGCCCGGCCGCGAGCTCGGCGAGTGGACGACCCCTTGCGATCGCGCTCATCGGTGCGCGACCGTGCGCGCACCGCGGTGTGCCGCGATGCGTGGGGAGCTCTGCGAGCCGCTTACGGCGTCCTCGGTGTTGTGCGCGCTCTGAATCGGCGCCGGCTGCTCGTCCGCCGGCACGCCAACCGCCTCGTCGGGCGGCACACCGAGGAGGCGCAGCGCCCCGCCAACGACGGCCGAGAACACCGGCGCGGCGACTTTGCCGCCCAGATGCTCGCCCGCGCTCGGCTCATCGATCACGACCACCGCGGCGAGCCGCGGATCACTCGCCGGCGCCACTCCCGCGAACACCGACATGTACCGATTGGTCGAATAGCCGCCCGCCGTGGAGATCCACGCCGTGCCCGTCTTGCCCGATACCCGATAGCCCGGGATCGCGGCCTTTCGTCCGGTCGCTCCCTCCTGCAGCACGACGGACTCGAGCATGCCGATCAGTTCCCGGCAGACGCTCGGATCGAGCACGCGCACGCCCGCGGGCGGATCGTCCACGCGCAAGAACGTGATTGGGCGGCTCACGCCGTGCGAGCCGACGGTCGCGTAGGCATGCGCGAGCTGCAGAGGCGTCACCGAGATGCCGTAGCCATGCGACATCGTCACGATCCCGATCGGCCGCCAGTGCGGGTAGTCACTCAGAAGTCCCGCGGACTCCCCCGGGAAGCCACTCGTGGTCACATGGCCGAAGCCGACGCCCGCGAGCGTGGTCCAGATGAGCTTCGGCGGCAGGGCGAGGGCGATGTGCGCCATGCCGACATTCGAGCTCATCGCGAGGATCGTCGCGATGTTCACGCGGCCGAGGTCGTGCTCGTCGGGAAAGATCTTCGAGCCGACTTTGATGTACCCGGGCGAAGTATCGATGATCGTGTGATCGTTGAACTTGCCCGTGGTGAGCGCGGCTGCGACGAAGAACGGCTTCATCGTGGAGCCCGGCTCGAGAATGTCCGTCGCCGCCCGGTTGCGATACAGGTCGGGCTCCATCTGCTCGCGGTCGTTCGGATTGAACGGCGGCTGATCGACCATCGCGAGCACCTCGCCCGTGCGCACGTCGAGGATCACGAGCGAGCCTGCCCGCGCGCGCTGGTCGCGCACCGCGCGCTTGAGCTCACGATAGGCGAGATACTGCAGCCGCAGGTCGAGCGAGAGCGGGAGGTCGCGCCCGGGGCGCGCCGGGCGGATGCCCTCCACGTCCTGCACGATGCGGCCATAGCGGTCCTGGATCACGCGCTTCGCGCCGCCCTCGCCCGCGAGCCAATGATCGAAAGCGAGCTCGAGCCCTTCCTGTCCCGCATCGTCCACGTCCGTGAAGCCGAGCACGTGCCCGGTCACCTCGGCCGCGGGGTAATAGCGCTGGTACTCGCGCGACAGGTAGACGCCCGGAATATCGAGCGCCCTCACGTGCTCGGCTTGCGCCGGCGGCAGGTGCCGGGCGACGTAAAGGAACTCGCGATCGAGGTTGCTCGTCACCCGCCGCGTAAGACCTGCAGCATCGAGATTGAGCGCCGCGGCGAGTTTCGGTATCTGATCGGACGCGAGCGCGATCTGCTTCGGGTTCACCCACACGGAATCGACGGGCGTGCTCACGGCGAGGGGCTCGCCGTAGCGGTCGGTGATCACCCCCCGGTGCGCGGCGATGCTCACGACGCGCGAGAACCGCGCATCGCCTTGCCCGGCGAGGAAGCTGTGATCGACGAGCTGCAGGTTCACGGCCCGCCAGATGAGGCCGCTGGCGGCCACTGCGAGCAGCCCAAACACGAAGTACGCTCTCCATCGGAAGGAGCGCGGGGCCTCTTCTCGCGGGGATTGGCGGGATTTCGCTCGACTCATCCGTGAGCCTCGCCCCGTTCGGGGCCCGCCTGCGCGGTGCCTTTGCTGCCGCAAGTCGTTGCCGGGGACCTACTCATGGGGAGACGAGGCGGATCGCCTGCGGCGGCGGCGTCGTCATGCGCAGCTTCGTGCGCGCGACGTTCTCGACGAAAGCGTGCGTCGACCACGCGCTCTGCTCGAGCTGCAGCTGCCCCCATTCGATGTCGAGATTGTCACGCTGGGCCTCGAGCGCCTCGAGGCGCACGAACAGCTCGCGCGCGCGGTGCTTGCAGTCGATCGCCCCCGCAGCGGACGCGAGTACGGCGATCCAGAGCACCGGTACCAGGATTGCGAGTCGGCGGGTGCCGCGCGCGGGCCGCATGCTGCCGTCCAGATTCGTACCCGTCGATTTCGTCATGCCAGCTTCTCGGCGCCACGCAGCAGCGCGCTGCGGGCGCGGGGGTTGCGGGCACACTCCGCTGCGCTCGGGCGGGTCTTGCGGCCGACCAGCGCGAGCCGCGGCCGCGCCGCGGGGGGAATCTGCGGCAGCTCCGCGAGCGCCGGATCGACGCTCGAGACGCGCTTCAGAAATCGCTTCACCACTCGGTCCTCGACCGAGTGGAAGCTGATCACCCCGAGTCGTCCACCGGGCGCGAGCACGTCCACCGCCGCCGCGAGACCCTTTTCGAGCTCACCGAGCTCGTCGTTCGCGTGCATGCGCAGCGCCTGGAACGTGCGTGTTGCCGGGTGCTTGCCGGGCTCGCGCGACCGCACGGCTCGCGCAACGAGCGCCGCGAGCTCCCCGGTGGTCAGGAGCGGGGACTTGCGCCTCGCATCGACGATCGCCTGCGCGACGCGGCGCGCATATCTCTCCTCCCCGAGAGTGGCGATCACTTCGCGAATCTCGTCGAGGCTCGCCCGAGCGAGCCACGCCGAGACGGGCTGCCCGCGTGTCGGGTCCATGCGCATATCGAGCGGGCCGTCCGCGCGGAAGCTGAAGCCGCGACGCGGATCGTCGAGCTGAGGCGAGGAGACGCCGAGATCGAACAGCACTCCTCGGCATGGGCGCGCGCCCGCATCATGCGACACCAGCTCGCGAAGCGCCGAAAACGGCGCGTGGACGAGCGCGAGGCGCATCTCGCCGGCGAAGCGGCGGCGGCCGGCCTCGATCGCTTGCGGGTCGCGATCAATCGCGAGCACGCGGCCCTCTCCACCCAGGGACGCGAGAATCCGTGCCGTGTGGCCTCCGCGCCCGAACGTCGCATCGACATAGTAACCACCTGCCTCGAGGCGAAGGAGAGCCAGCGCTTCATCGACGAGCACTGGCTCGTGCGCGTGCTCGTTGTCAACCACGAAACGAAGCGGTTAGAGACCGCCCCCTTTTATTTGAATCGCTCCTCGCTCCGCCCCGCCCGCGCTCTATCCCGTGCGCTACAGCGACAGCGAATCGAGTAATGACGGCAGGTCGGTCGCCGCCTCCTCGCTCTTCAGCCAGAAGGTGCGCCGGTCGCCCCACCGCGCCTCGTCCCAAAGCTCGAAGCGATTGCCCTGACCGATCAGCATCCCGTGCCGTCCAAGGCCCGCGAACTCGCGCAGCTCGGGCGGCAGCAGAAATCGTCCGTGCCCGTCGAGCTCGACGTCCGTCGCGTGGCCCACCATGAGCCGCTGCAGCCGGCGCGCCTGCGCATGCAGGCTGGGCAGGCTCATGAGCTTGCGTTCGGTCTGCTCCCAGTCGGGCAGGGGATAGATGAGGAGGCACTGGTCGCGGTCGACCGTGACGACGAGCCGTCCCTGGGCACGCTCCTGGATGACATCGCGGTACCGGGTCGGCATGACCGTCCGGCCTTTGTCGTCCAGCGTGACCTTTGTTGCACCGCGGAACACGTCGTTGGAGGCGGGCTTTGCCCACTTCCCCCCACTTTCTCCCACCTGTCGCCACTATAGGAATCGGCGGCAGATTAAGTCAATGGATTTCAGTGAGAAATTCGTCGCACTCACAACGACTTATGGTGAATTCTCTCCATGCACACAGTTCGAAACTACACACCGCTTGGCAATCAGATGCTTGCCTTGAATACCTCATACAGTAGGTGACGAGAGGCCGAGCTGTTCGCCCCGATAATCCCCTCCTCCGGCGCGAAGCGCCGTTATGTTATATGCCACCGGTCGCGCGCGAGCGCGCAAGAAGGAGTCGGCCTGTAAGCCGGGTTCTGTCGAGGGCAATCATTCCTCTGGGACCCGCGTCGCCGCGGGCCTCGAGCGGCCTACCCGGAAGCGCGTGCGAACACCGCTGCACTCTCATCGAGCGCTGCTTCCCTATTTGGCCTTGCTCCAGGTGGGGTTTGCCGTGCCGCCGCGTGTTGCCACCGGCGCGGTGCGCTCTTACCGCACCGTTTCACCCTTGCCGTTCCGCGCGCGAAGCGCGGACTTGGGCGGTCTGCTCTCTGTTGCACTTTCCGTGGGCTCGCGCCCCCCAGGCGTTACCTGGCACCTCGTTCGCCGGAGCCCGGACTTTCCTCCATTCCCTTGAGCGACAGCCGCTCGAGAACAGCGATTGCCCGGCCGACTCCAGCGGGCACGATATAGGTGAACGGCCGCGAGCTCAATGGCCGCGAGCGCTTACCCGCGACGAGCGACGCCGGCCAACTCGCGCTCTCAAACGCTCAGGCTTCGTCCCGGCCGTCCTGCGCAAGCTGCATTGCGAGCGCATACGCCTCGCTGCGCGTCGCACCGGCGAGCTGCGCCGCGATCGCCGCGGCCTTTCCAGGCGGCAGCTCGTTCGCAAGCAGCTCGACCGCGCGCCGCAGGAGCCGCTCGTCGCGGCTCCGCGCCCGCGGCGGCGCTCCCGCGACGATGAGCGTGATCTCCCCGCGCTCGAGGTTCGCGTCATCGCGCGCACGCGCGCTGAGCTCCGCCAGCGTGCCGCGATAGAACGTCTCGTGCGCCTTGGTCAGCTCGCGGGCGAGCGCCGCGCGGCGCTCCGCGCCGAAGATCGTTGCAAATTCAACGAGCGCGTCGGCGATGCGGTGCGGCGCTTCGAAGAAGACCAGCGTGCGCTCCTCGGTCGCGAGCTCGGCGAGCCGCTCGCGACGCTCGGCGCCGGCTGCCGGAAGAAACCCCTCGAAGCAGAAACGCTCGGTCGGAAGCCCGGCGCCGGCGAGCGCGGCGATGATCGCCGACGGGCCCGGAATGGGTCGCACCTCGATCCCCTCGGCGATCGCCGCGCGCACGAGAAAGGCGCCCGGGTCAGAGAGGAGCGGCGTTCCGGCATCGCTCACGAGCGCGATCACCTCCCCGGCCCGAAGTCGCTCGATGAGTTCGCCGGAACGGCGAGTCTCGTTGTGCGCGTGGAGCGAGGTGAGCGGCCGCGACAACCCGAGCGCCTGCAACAGGCCCCGCGTGCGGCGCGTGTCCTCGGCCGCGATCAAGTCGGCCGAGGCTAGGCTCTCCCGTGCGCGCCCGCTCACGTCGGCGAGATTCCCGATGGGGGTCGCGATGACCTCGA
Source organism: Steroidobacteraceae bacterium (assembly GCA_036495325.1). Taxonomy (GTDB): domain Bacteria; phylum Pseudomonadota; class Gammaproteobacteria; order Steroidobacterales; family Steroidobacteraceae; genus JASHUC01. Next base: position 1,963 of record DASXNC010000346.1, on the reverse strand, counting down.
GACGTCCGCGGGACTCCCCGGGCGGTCGCGCGGTGGCACTGCCCTGAGGCTCCTCGGCCGCCGTGCGCCGGCTCGATCTCGTCCGCATGGTCTCGCTCGATTTGCGAATACGCCCGGAATTGCGCGCCGGAGCCCGATGAGGCGCGCCCGAGTGCCTATAATCGGCGGCTCCCGCGGGCATCCTGCCCGCCCCGGCGAGGCACATCAAGCAATGGACCGAGCATGGAAACCGCTCGCGCGAGGCTGCGCCGCGCTGCACCAGCGGAATTGCGCCATCCTGTTGCCGGCGCTCGCCGCGGTCGTTCTGGTGCTCTCCTCGTGCTCGCTCCTCCAGCCGCCGCCTGAGGCGCCGAGCGCCGCCGCGCCGCCTCCTGCCTCGCCTCGCGTCGCCGCGCCGAGCGCGCAGGGGAATGGTGCGGGTGTCCCGCTCCCGAGGGCTCCAACGGCCATCCCAGGAGCTGAGCCTCACGTCGCGCTGCTTCTGCCGTTCACAGGGCGACAAGGGGCCGCCGCTGCGACGATCCGCGACGGCTTTCTCACGGCGTACTACGTGAGCTCGACCTCCGCTCGGCCGCGCGTCCGCCTCTACGACACCGACACGCGGAGCGTGGCGGAAGCGATGGACAGCGCGGTCCGCGCGGGCGCGCTTTTCATCGTCGGGCCGCTCACGCGCGAGGAGGTCGCCGCCGCCGCGCAGCTCCCGGCGCCTCACCCGCCGATTCTCGCGCTCAATTTCCTCCCCGCGGGCGCCGAGAGCCCGGGCGACTTCTATCAATTCGCGCTCTCGCCCGAGGACGAGGCGCGCGACGTCGCACGCCGCATCCTTGCCGAAGGCCATCGGCGCGGCGTAGCCGTCGCCCCCGACGGGGAGTGGGGCAACCGCGTGCTCGCGGCATTTCGCGAGGAGTTGACCGCAGGCGGAGGCACGCTGCTCGGCGCCGCGCGCTTCGATCCGCTCGCCACGAGCTATGAGCCGGCGATCACGGACGTGCTGCGAATCGACGAGAGCACCGCACGATTCAGGCGCGTCGAGACGATCGTCGGCGGCAAGCTCGAGTTCCAGCCGCGACGGCGGGCCGATATCGACTTCATTTTCGCGCCGAGCTCCGCCGCCACTGCGCGCCTTCTCACCCCGCAGCTCAAATACTTCTTCGCGGGCAATCTCCCGACGTATGCCACCTCCGACGCATACGAGCCGAATCCTACGGCCGACGAGGACCTCGAGGGCCTCGTATTCCCCATCACGCCGTGGTTGCTCGGAAGCGGGCTTGCAGACAGCGTACGCCTCGCGGCGAGTTCCGCCTGGCCTGCGGACGGACCCCACCGCGATCGGCTGTTTGCATTCGGCTTCGACGCGTATCGATTGATGATGGCGCTTCGCACAGCGTCCGCCGGGACCGGCGGTCAGGCGCCGAGTGTGGGCTCGATCTCGCTCGAAGGACTGACAGGCGAACTGACCATCGATCCCACCGGCCGCGTGCATCGCGGCCTCGATTGGGCCCAGGTGCACAACGGGCAGCCGCGCGCGCTGCCGCCCGCGCAGGCAGAACCGACTCCGGCCGCGCCGGCTTCATCGCCCTCAGCGCCCGCGCCCTCACCGCCCGCGGCTCCGCCTGGGGCCGGCCGCTGATGAGCCTCGATCGTCGGGAGCTCGGCGCGGCGGCGGAGGAGATCGCTGCCGCGTATCTGGCCGCGCACGGCGCAGAAATTCTCGAGCGAAATTACCGGCGACGGCTGGGCGAGCTCGACGTGATCGCCCGTGAGGGCGACACTCTGTTGATCATCGAGGTCCGCACGCGCTCGACGAGCGCATATGGAGGCGCGGCGGCGAGCGTCGACGTTCGCAAACGCCGCCGCATCGTGCGGGCTGCGCAGCAGTTGCTTCAGCAGCATAGGGAGCTCGGGCGGCTAGCCGTCCGTTTCGACGTCCTCGTGGTCTCTAACGTAAAGACCGCGCAGCCGA
>DASXNC010000345.1:0-10916 GCA_036495325.1 Steroidobacteraceae bacterium | reverse complement strand
CGATCATTCACGAGCGCCCTACCGGATACTCCTTTCTGCCTGAGCTCTCTGCGTGCACCTGCCGCCAGGTCTCCATCGAGACCGCCCAGTCGAAACTCGATTGTTCGGTACTCGAGCAGCTGGCGGGGAAACAGATCATGGTCGGCGCGCTCGATCTGTCCGACATGGGCGTGGAGACGCCCGAGACGGTCGCCGAGCGCGTGCGCCGTGCGCTGCGCTATGTCCCGCCCGAGAATGTCATCCTCGCGCCCGATTGCGGCATGAAGTACCTGCCCCGCGAAGTCGCGTTCGGCAAGCTCTGCTCCCTCACCGCCGCCGCTCGCATGCTGCGGAACGAGTTCCCGAAATAGACGCGAGAGTCCCTGCTCACGCGGGCACTCCCGAAGTTACTTCGGGAACGTGAGCCGATCCTGGATCGCGAGCAGCACGTCGCGGCGCGAGACCTCTCCGACGAGCGAGTTGCGCCAGGGCCCGAGCGTCACGGGCAGCACGCTCGCCTGCTCGCGCAGGAAGCCGTCGAGCGCCGTACCGAGCGCCATGTCGGGTGACAGAGCGAAGCTCACCGGATGAGCCACCTGCTCCACGGATGTCGTTCCGTCGATGTGGCCCTTCTGCATCTGATCCAGCACGCGCCGCGGATCGAGCCACGAGATGAGCTGATCGCCGTTGACGATGTAGACGCGCTCGAGCGGACGCTTCGGCAGCTGCGCGAGAAGCTCTCCGACCGTCGACGTGCGAGGTACCTGCGCGGCCGGTGGCTTCACGAGCGGCTCGACCGTGCGCAGCCGCCAATCATCGGGAGCGGCAGCGGCGGCCGCGCGCGCGAGCGAGCCGTGATAGACCGACTCGCCGTGACGATAGACCTTCGCGGTGTAGTGAGCGGTCACGCAAGCGAGCATCAGCGGCAGAACGATGTCGTAGTCGCCCGTCATCTCGAACACCATGAGGATCGAGGTGAGCGGCGCGTGGGTGGTTGCGGCGAGAAAGCCGCCCATGCCGATGAGCGCGTAGACCTCCGGACCCGAGGTGATCGACGGCAGCAGCGCGTGCACTCCCTCGCCCGCTAGCGCGCCGAGCGCGCAGCCCATGAAAAGTGTCGGCGTGAAGATACCACCCACCGCGCCCGATCCGATGGTTGCCGCGGTCGCAGCCGCCTTTGCGAAGAACACCTCGGCGAGCCGGCCGCGATTCGTCGTGCCATTGAGAATGTCGCCGATCACACTGTAGCCGTTGCCCCAGACCTGCGGCACGAAAATTGAGATCGCCCCGACGAACACGCCTCCGAGGCCGAGCTGCCAGTAGGGCGGCCAGCGCAGCTTCACGAAACGCGACTTCGCGAAGTCGACCAGGTTGAGGAACGGCGGAGCGAGATGCCCGCATAGCACCCCGAGGATGACGAAGAAGACGAGCTCGACGTTCGAGATGAACTGCAATTGCGGCACCTTGAAGAGCACGTCGTATCCCAACAGGCGGTGCGCGGTCACATTCGCGGTGACCGAGGCGACGACGAGCGGCCCAAAGCTCTCCATCGCGGTGTTGCCGAGCACGATCTCCGAGACGAAGAGCGCGCCCGAGATCGGCGCGTTATAGACGGCAGCAATACCGGCCGCTGCGCCGCACGCGACCATCAGACGCAGACGCGGGATCGAGGCGCGCGCGAGCGCGCCGAGCTTCGAGCCGACCATGGCGGCGAGCTGCACCACCGGACCTTCGCGGCCGAGCGAGCCGCCAGAGCTGATTGAGCAGAGCGAAGAGAGCGCGGTGAGCAGAGTCGTGCGGAACGGAATACGCCCGTCCCCGACGAGCACCGCTTCCATGTAGTCGACCGCCTTGGGGACCGTGAGCACTCGGCCGGCCCCATACAGGACGAGCCCCGCGAGAAAGCCCCCGACGATCGGGACCGCCATCCGGTGCCACCAGACGAGCTCGATGGCGGCATTGACGAGACTTGTCTCGTTTTGGCCCGTGAACACCCGCTCGAGCAGGTGCGTGCCCTCGCGGAAGCCGGCGTAGGCGAGTGCCCCGAGGAATCCCGTGAGCGCGGCCCAGAAGACAATGCCGGCCAGGTCCTCATGTCCGAACAGCAGCAGTCGCAGCCGCGTTACGAGCGACAGTGACAAATGCGGAAGATCTCGAACGTGATTCGCCATGGCGCCTACCGTGGGCCCGTAGCATAACCATGTCCGGCCCCGCTCGTCCCTGCTGAGCTCGAGGCCGACATCGCCCATATTGTATGGAACATCGGGTGACGCCCAGCATTGGCCTCAGCAGGCCCCCCGAGAAAATGCTTCCCCCGAGTGTCTGACGAGACCCCTAGGCAGCGACCCTCCTCCGGGCGCCCGCCGGCGGAAACGGATGGGGCGCCGCGGAGCATGATCCTCGCGTGCCCACAGTGCGGCACGCTGCAGGATCTCGAGCCGATTCCGATCGGCGTGACCGCGTACTGCCCAGTCTGCCGCAACACCTTCGAGCGCACGAGCGGGCGAAGCATCGCGGCCGCGTTCGCCTGCGCGTCCTCGACGCTCATCCTGCTTTTCCCGGCGAATCTGCTACCGCTGCTCAGCGTCTCCCTCCTCGGCCAGACGCGCGTGAGCCGGCTCGGCTCGGGCGTGGTCGTGCTTTGGAACCATCAGTGGGTCATCGTCGCGGTGCTGGTCGCGCTCGTCGCCGTGATCCTGCCTTTCGTACGTTACGCGCTGCTGTCGGTCGTACTCGCGATCGTGCTCGTCGCCCGCTCGTCGCGTCACCTATCGCAGCTGCCCCGTTGGCTCGGCACCGCCTACCGTTGGGCGCTCGAGCTCGACCCATGGAGCATGCCGGATGTGTTTCTGATCGGACTCGCGATCGGCTACAGCCGTATCGTGGCGAATCTTCCGGTGACCTTCGGTTGGGGTGGCTTCTGCTTCGTCGCTGCCGCATTTCTCTCGATGCTCTCGCGCGCCGTGCTCGACAGGCGCTCCGTCTGGCGGGCGATCGAGGTCGAGCAGCCTGCGATCGGCTCGCACGAGTCCGTGCTCTCCTGCACGGCCTGCGATCTCGTCCTGCCGCTCGCTGCAGAGGGCTCGCGCTGCCCGCGCTGCCGAGCACGGCTGCACACCCGCAAACCGGACTCCGTCGTGCGCACGCTCGCGCTCATTATCGCCGGGCTTGCGCTGTATGCTCCGGCCACTGTCTATCCGATGAGCACCGATCTGCAGCTCGGTGAGCTCGTCCCGCACCGGATCGTCGATGGCATCCGCGAGCTCTACGAGGCGGGCCTCTGGCCGCTCGGCATTCTCATCTTCTGCACGAGCATTGCGATCCCCCTCGTGAAGCTCGCCGGCCTCGCCTGGTTTCTCCTGTCGATCCGCATGCGGTCGCGCAGGCAGCTCAGGTTCAAGACGCGGTTCTACCGCCTGATTGATGAGATCGGGCGCTGGTCGAACACCGATATCTTCACTATCGCCGTGTTCCTTCCGCTGCTGCAGTTCGGTCAGATCTTGAGCGCACAGGCCGCCCCGGGTGCGGCCGCGTTCATCCTTGTTGTGGTGATCACGATGCTCGCCTCGAGGGCGTTCGATCCACGTCTCATGTGGGATGCAGCGGGCCCATCTCCGGCTGCAGCACGGCGCAGGGGCACGCCGGCCCTGTGGCGGCCCGCGCCGACGCCGCTCTCGCATCCGAGCGCGTTCCGGGCGCATCGAGGGGCAGGATGACCGACGAGGAGCTGCTCGTCACGCGCCGGCGCCGCACGGCGGCGGGCCGGCGGAAAACCTGGTGGCCGGGATGGATCTGGGCGGTCCCGCTCGCCGCAATCGGTATCGTCGTGTGGCTGATGCTGCGCGCTTTGAGCAGCCGCGGGGTCGGCGTCACGGTCGTATTCGACGATGCGGGGGGCATGGCTGCGAACAGCACCAAGGTGCGCTATCGGGGGCTCGAAGTCGGCACCGTCACCAACCTTTCCCTCGCCCCCGATGGACGCCACGTGCTCGCGCACCTCGACATCGACGGCGACATGCACCCGTATGTCAATGCGGGTACCCGCTTCTATTTGATCGGGGCGCGTCCCACCTTCACCGATCCCGCATCCTTGAAGGCGCTCGTCTCGGGACCGAGCATCACCCTTGTGCCGGGCGGCGGTCCCCGGGCCGATCGCTTCACCGGTATCGAGGGCAGCCCTCCCGAGCGGCTCGAAGTCGCGATACCCTACGCGGCGACATTCGGCGGCGCGCGAGGGGACATCCTCGCAGGCTCGCCGGTGCTGCTCGGCGGCTTCGACGTGGGCGAGGTGTCGAACGCGGAGCTCGTGACCGATCCGAAGACCGGCGGGCTCGAGACGCGCGTTGTCCTGCTGCTCGATCCGACGCGCTTCCGCATCGAGGGCGCAGCGAAGAACGGGGAGGATTGGACGAAACTCATGAACACGACGCTCGATGCGCTCGTCCGGAGCGGCCTGCGCGCCACCGTCGCTCTGACCCCGCCGGTCATCGGCGCTCCGCAGGTGGCGCTGGAAATGGAGCCCGGAGAGAGCGCAGCACCGGGGAATGCCGACCAGACCGGTGAGACCGGCGCGTCGCATGACACCGGCGCGTCGCACGAAGTAGCCGCCGGACTTGATTTCTCGGGCCACTATCCGCGCATTCCGACAGTGAGCGACGGCGGCCTCACCGCATTCACGCAGCAGCTCGCACGCGTTCCGCTCGGCCAGATCGCAAGCAATGTGCGTGCGATCACCGAGCGCGTGAAGACCCTCGCCGGCTCGCCGCAGCTCGACGACAGCATCCGCCACCTCGATCGCTCGCTCGCGGAGCTCGATACGACCTTGCGCACCGCCGGTCCGCAGGTCGCCCCTACCCTCGCGAGTGTTCGTGATACGGTCGCGGGCCTCAGGCAAACCGCGAACGACATCGATTCGACATCGGAGACCGCGCGCCGAGTGATGAACAGCAACGTCGCGGCGCCGGGCGAGAGCTTGCAGCAGGCCCTGCGCGAGCTCTCCGATGCGGCGCGCTCGATCCGCTCCCTCGCGGACTATCTCGATCAGCATCCCGAGGCCCTCATCCGAGGGCGGCAGTAAGTCCCTCATGAAATGCACCACGACCTTCCCTGAAGTCCCCGCGCATCGCGCCAGCCCGGCGATCGCTGCGGCTTTCACAGCGGCCGTGATCGGCCTCGCGGCATGCGCGTCGAGCCCACCGACGCAGTTCTATTCACTCACTCCGATCTCTGCTCAAGGTGCGGCGCCGCAATCGGACTCCGTCGTCTCGGGGGCGATGCCGCTACGCGTCGCGGCGGTGCACATCCCTCCGACGCTCGACCGGCGCGAGGTCGTCCGCCGTGGCGCCGGCGATCGGCTCGAGATCAGCGGCCAGCGTCGCTGGGGCGCACCGTTCGACGAGATGGTGCAGCACGTGCTCACGCAGGACCTTGTAGGGCGGCTGCCCCCGGGCAACGTCATGCTGCCCTCCAGTCCCGCGCCCTCCGGAACGGCCTCGGTCGTCGTCGATCTGCTTCAGTTCCAGAGCGATGCGGGAGGCGCGGTCGTACTGCAGGGAAGCTGGTCGCTGCTTCCGCCGGGGCAGAGTTCCCCGGCGCTCATTCGCGATTTCCATTACGAGGACTCTGCCAGCGCGCAGAACTTTGAAGACGAGGCGGCGGCAATGAGCCGACTTCTCGGACGTCTCGCCGACGATATCGCAAGCCGGGCGACGGAAAAGCGCTGAAGCCGCACTGCCGCTTGCGCTTTGGGTGCGCCTCACTCGCGGTCGCGCCTCCGCCGCTCCCCGTCGTAATGCCGCGCCACGATCATGCGCCCCTTCGCGGGGAGCGCGTCCGCGCTCCACATTCGCTGAAGTGGTCAGCGAAGTGGCGGCATCAAAGTTGCGGCATCAAAGTTGCGGCAACGAAGTGGCGCGGCATTTGCGGCGCAGCGGGAAGAACGAGCGCCGGCACTCGCCTGGACGCGACGGCATGGGCAGGGAAGCCCGCCGGCCGCAGGGATATTTCGCAGCGGTATCTTTCCGCGCTCGATCCAATCGCCAGCTTCTGCCGTCACTGGCGTGGGCTCGACGCTCACTGGGGTGGGGCTCGACGCGCTGCGAATCGCATTCGGAAAGCGAACTGCGGGTACTCACGCGCATTCGAAGGATAGAGGAGGTTTATGATAATCTCCTGGGCCGCCTGTAGCTCGAGCTTGCCCGCCAGCCTGCCCCGGGGCGCCGGTACCGCTAACTGCGCCGCAGCGGACGCCACCATTCCCGCGATTGCGGGGACTCACCGTGCGGTTGCACCGATGGCATACCTCGCCCCCGGCTGCATGGCTGCGGTCCGAAACAACAGGAGTCATGATGTCTTCAACTGATCGACCGAATCCTTCGCGGCGTCGCTTCGTTCTATGGAGTCTCACTGGCGCAGGCTCGGCCGCGCTCTGGACTCTGGGGGCCGGCACCCGCCAATCCCGTGCAGCCGCCGCTGCCGCCCAGAAAGTCTCCCCGGACGAGGCCCTGGCCAAGGCACTCGGCTATACCGAGAACGCCACGAAAGTGGATAAGGCGAAGTTCCCGACTTACATGCCCGGACAGGGCTGCGACACTTGCCGCTTTTTCCAGGGCAAGTCCGGCGACGCGTTCGGACCCTGCCAGATCTTCATGGGCAAGGAGGTGAACATCAACGGATGGTGCGCCTCCTACGCAAAGAAGGCCTGACGGAACTTTGAGAGGGCGGGATTGAGGCCGGGGGCCGGCCTCAGTCAGCCCCGGTCTCACATGGTGGAGCCAGGCGGGATCGAACCGCCGACCGCTTGCATGCCATGCAAGCGCTCTCCCAGCTGAGCTATGGCCCCACGCGCGAGGCAGGCGAAGCTACGTTTGCGCGGCGGCCCTGTCAAGGGCATGGCCGTTCGGGCTCGGCTCCATTCGGCTCCGCCGGTGGAATCCGTCCGTAGCGCCGACCACGTGGCCCGGCGAGCCGCCGCCTGCCGCGGCCAACCGGCGTCCCGCAGGGCTCGAATCCTGCTCATCTGCGCTCGATGCGCAAGATTCTGGACCTCGATGATTTCGAGCGCGTGGTGCGCGGGAAGCTCCCGCGCGCGGTGTTCGACTACGTCAAGCACGGCTCGGAGACAGAGACCTCGCTCCGCACCAATCGCGCGGTGTTCGACGACTGGCGCTTGGTCTCTCGAGTCCTCGTCGGCGTCGCTGAGCGATCGCAGACGGTGACCCTCTTCGGGCGGCGTTACGAGGCGCCGTTCGGGATCGCGCCCATGGGCGGCAGCGCCCTCGTTGCCTACGAGGCGCACAACGTCCTGGCACGTGCCGCGGCCGAGGCGCGCATTCCATTCATCCTCAGCGCGAACTCAATCATCCCGCTCGAGGAGGTCGCGAGGCAAAACGCGGACACATGGTTCGCCGCGTATCAGGCCGCGACCGCGCCAGCCGTCATTGGCATTGCCGATCGATGTGCGCGTGCAGGCATCCGGGTGCTCGTCGTCACGGCGGACGTCGCGGTTCATTCAAACCGCGAAAATGACCCGCGCAACGGGTTCGGATTTCCGGTGCGCCCAACACCGCAGCTCACGTGGGACGTGCTGACACACCCGCGCTGGATGCTCGGGGTCCTCGCGCGCACGCTCGCAAAGCGCGGCATTCCACACATGGTCAACCTCGAGCCGGGCGGCGGTCCGAGTCTGTTCTCGCCGCAGATGAAGGGCAGCACCGCGCATCCGGGGCTTTGCTGGCAGCACATCCTCATCATGCGCGAGCACTGGAGGGGGCCGCTCGTCATCAAGGGCATTCTCTCACCGGAGGACGTCGCGCTCGCGCGCGATCACGGCGCCGACGGCGTCATTCTGTCGAATCACGGCGGCCGCCAGCTCGATCGGGCCGTCTCGCCCATCACGATGCTCCCTGCCGCAATGAAGGCGGCGGGCGGCATGACAGTGATGATCGATAGCGGCTACCGGCGCGGAACGGATATCGTGAAGGCGCTCGCACTCGGCGCGCACGCCGTATTCGTCGGGCGGCCGTTCCTGTTCGCCGCGGCACACGGCGGCCAAGCGGCCGTCGCGCACGGAATCTCCCTCCTGCGCGAGGAGATCGACAAGGACATGGCCCTGCTCGGGGTGCGGCGGATCGAGGAGATAACCCCCGCGATGCTCATCCGTGCGGGCGGCGTGCCGTGAGCCACACTCCCCAGCCGAGCGCCGCGAGTGAGAACACCGCGACGCCGCCGAACGCGGCGCGCACCCACCGCGGAGAATACGTCTCCACTGCATTGCGCGCGCTGCGGTCGAAGCGGCCGTGCGCGCCAAAGCGCTCGGGCGCCGGCGCGTAGAGATTGCCGGGCTGCGCCCCCTCGACTCGCTCATCCGTCATCTGGCCTTCCCAAGCCTCGCGCGCCATCAATCGGTCGAGCCAAGCCGGCGCGGCGGTTGTGCCCAGAATCGCCCCCAGCGTCGAACGACCGATCCAGATCTCGCGCGGAGCGTGAATCGCCGCCTTCACGACCTGCTCGGCGATCGCTTCGGGCTGGAATACGGGGGGCACCGGACGCACCCGCCGCGGCAGGCTGCTGCGGGCCCAGTCGAACTGCGGGGTGTTGATCGCCGGAAGGTAGATGGTCGTGAGCCGTACGCGGCTGCGCTCGTGGAGCAGCTCGCTGCGCAGCGCATCCGTGAATCCGCGCACCGCAGCCTTCGCCGCGCAATAGGCTGATTGCAGCGGAATCGAGCGAATGCCGAGAGCCGAGTTCATCTGCACGATCGTACCCACATTGCGTTCCCGCATGGATTTGAGCGCCGCCCGACTACCGTTGACCTGTCCGAGGAAGGTCACCTCAATCACACGGCGAAAGTCGTCAGCGGCAATCTCCGAGAACGGCGCGAACACGGTGACCATCGCGTTATTGATCCACACGTCGATCCCGCCCCACTCCGAGGCGAGCTGGTCCGCGATGCGCTCGAGCGCGGGGGCATCCGATACATCGACCTGAAAAGTGCGAACCTCAGAGGCGGCGGGAATCGACCCGTTCGACCCATAGCTCTCTTCGGCCGCCGCGAGCCGCTCGCGGCCGCGGGCGAGCAAGGCGACACGCCAGCCTCTGCGGACGAAAGCATCCGCCACCGCGCGGCCGAGGCCCGCGGAAGCACCGGTGATGACCACCGAACGGGTACGAAAGGGATTGCGCATGCCCTGAGAACGGTTGAGGTGCGACGACGTTCCCCGCCGTCGCTCCGGCTGCGCGCGTGCGCCGGCGCGGCCGTACCGGGGCCGCCGCGGAAAGGCGGTCTACCGCGCGTGAAGCTCGCTCGTGTACGGGACTACTTGCCCGCCCACGCGATCGCGCGATCGAGCCGCGCGATCGCGCGGTTGCGGCCGATCAGCGCTGCCGTCGCATCGATCGGTGGAGAGACCGTTCCGCCCGTCAGCGCGACGCGGAGCGGCTGCGCGACCTTCCCCAGGCCGACGCCGAGCTCTGCCGCGATCGCGCTGAGCGTTGCATGGATGGGCTCTGCCGTCCACTCGCCGAGCGCGCTCAGCCGTTCCCGCACTTTCGCGAGTGCCGGGACGCTCTCCCCTGTCAGATGCTTACGCGCCGATTTCTCATCGAGGGCGATGTCCTCCGCGAAAAAGTAGCGGCTGAGCTCTGCCATCTCCTTCAGCGTCTTCGACCGCTCGCGCTGGACGGCCGCGACGCCCTCGAGCAACTGCTCGTCCCGACTCTCGAGGCCGAGCCGCGCCAGCTGCTCGCGCAGAATCGGAGCGAGCCGCGAGAGCGGTACCCGCATCATGTGCTGCTGGTTGACCCAGAGGAGCTTCTCCGGATTGAACGCGGCGGCAGCCTTGTTGACGTTCGCGATGTCGAAGGCGGCGACCATCTCCTCGACGGTGAAGATCTCCTGATCGCCGTGCGACCAGCCGAGCCGCGCGAGATAGTTGAGCAGCGCCTCGGGAAGATATCCTTCGTCGCGGTACTGCAGCGCGCTCACGGCTCCGTGGCGCTTCGACAGCTTCGCGCCGTCCGGCCCCAGGATCATGGAAACGTGCCCGTATGCCGGCGGCTCGCCGCCTAGCGCACGGAGCATGTTGATCTGCCGCGGCGTGTTGTTGAGATGGTCGTCGCCACGGATCACGTGCGTGATTCGCATGTCCATGTCGTCGACCACCACACAGAAGTTGTAGGTCGGCGTCCCGTCCGAGCGCGCAATGATGAGATCGTCCAGCTCCGCGTTCTGGAACACCACCCGCCCGTGCACCAGATCATCGACGATGACTTCACCGTCGGGCGGATTGCGGAAGCGAATGACCGGCTCAATCCCCGGCCGCGGCTCCGTGCGCCCGCGGCAGCGCCCGTCGTAGCGCGGCTTCTCCTTGCGCGCGAGCTGCTCTGCACGCAACCGCTCAAGCTCCTCCTTCGTGCAATAGCAGCGATAGGCTGTGCCCGAGGCGAGCATCTGCTCGAGCACCTCACGGTAGCGCGGGGAACGTTGCGTCTGGTAGTACGGCCCCTCATCAGCCGCCAGCCCAAGCCACTGCATTCCATCGAGGATCACTCCTACGGCCTCCTCCGTGTGGCGCTCGCGGTCCGTATCCTCGATTCGCAGGATGAACCGTCCGCGCGCGTGCCGGGCGTAGAGCCAGCTGAAGAGCGCGGTGCGGACCCCGCCAATGTGCAACATCCCCGTTGGGCTCGGGGCGAAGCGTGTAACGACCGTCATGGAGTCGCTCATGATACCAGCCATGTCGGTGCACGCCCGCCGCACCTGGGAGGCTGAACGGCGGCCCGTGAACGCGCGTGCCCGGGGACCCGAGCGGGCCCGCCACGTCCGGCCTGGCGGTTTGCAAGCGCGCGAGCGGATGCTTAGACTTCCGCGCTCACCTCCTCGAGGCGGGCGGTTAGCTCAGCGGTAGAGCACTGCTTTCACACGGCAGGGGTCACAG
>DASXNC010000344.1:0-5512 GCA_036495325.1 Steroidobacteraceae bacterium | reverse complement strand
CCTCGATGCCGGCCGACTGCAGCAGAAATACGAACGGGCCGGCGCTGCCGTCCATGATCGGCACTTCGGGGGCGCTCACTTCGATGACCGCGTTGTCGATCCCTAAACCGGCGAAAGCCGAGAGCAGATGCTCCACTGTCGACACACGCACGTCACCTTTGACGAGCGTCGTGCCGAGCATGGTGTCGCCCACATTCTCCGCGTGCGCCTCGATCGGCGGCGAGCCGGGCAGGTCGGAGCGGCGGAATACGATGCCTGAATCGGTCTGCCCGGGCCTCAGGCGCATCAGCACCTTCTTGCCCGTATGCAGACCCACACCCGTCGCGCGGATCGAATTCTTGAGGGTCCTTTGTCCGATCATGAGCCTCTAGCTCGAGCAGCAAGTCCGGCCGCGGCGGGCCGAGCGAACGCAAGCGGGCCGCTACCGTAGCACGGTCGTCGCTCGGCTCCAACGACCGAGCTCACATCCAGTTGACACGCGCTCGCCCCGGGGCGGTGGCGAGAATCCGCCCCGGGGTGTGGGCGCGCGCGGCTTCAGTCCGCTTGGCGGCGCAGGAATGCCGGAATATCCAGCAAATCCTCCGGATCTGCATCCGGCCGCAGCCCATCACCCACCGCGCGCTGGCGCTGAACCGTCGGCTTGTCGAGATGAGCGTAGTCGGAGTTCGAGAGCGGCTGTGGCCGGCGCACCACACGCATGGGTGACTCGCGCCGATCGCTCATGTCGCGCGCCGGCGACGTCTCGCGCGGCAGCCGCACGGCAGACGCCGGGCGTCCGAGGCCGGTCGCAACCACCGTGACGCGCACCTGGTTCGTCAGGTCCGGGTCGATCACCGTACCGACGACGACGGTCGCATCCTCGGAGGCGAATTGCTTCACGATGTTGCCGACCTCCTGGAATTCCCCGATCGAGAGGTCCATGCCCGCGGTGACATTCACCAGAATACCGTGGGCACCGGCGAGATTGATGTCCTCGAGGAGCGGTGACGATACCGCGGCTTCCGCTGCTTCGCGCGCGCGGCCCTCTCCGCTTGCGGCGCCCGACCCCATCATCGCCATGCCCGTCTCCGCCATGACCGTGCGCACGTCGGCGAAGTCCACGTTGATGAGTCCAGGGCGGGTGATGAGCTCCGCGATGCCCTGCACGGCTCCCTGCAGCACCTGGTTCGCCGCCTTGAAGGCATCGAGCAGCGTCGTCGCCGGCCCGAGCACCGTGAGCAGCTTTTGATTGGGGATGGTGATGAGCGAGTCGCAGTACTTGCCGAGCTCACTGATGCCGTGGTCCGCGACGAGCAGGCGCTTGCCGCCTTCCATCTCGAACGGCTTCGTCACCACCGCGACGGTGAGGATGCCAAGCTCCTTCGCGATCTGCGCGACGACGGGAGCAGCGCCTGTGCCGGTGCCGCCGCCCATGCCGGCCGTGATGAACAGCATGTCGCAGCCCTCGACGAGCTCGAGAATGCGGTCCCGGTCCTCCATCGCGGCCTGCCGCCCGACCTCCGGGTCGGCGCCGGCACCGAGTCCCTTCGTCATGTTGGACCCGATCTGCAGCGACGTCTTGACCTTCGAGTGTTTGAGCGCCTGCGCATCGGTGTTGATGCACATGAAATCAACGCCCTCGATGCCGCTCGTGACCATGTGCGCAACGGCATTCCCGCCGCCGCCCCCTACCCCGATCACCTTGATTATGGCGCTCTGCGTATATGCGTCCATCAGTTCGAACATTTGTTTGTGCTCCTCTCGCCCCGAACGTTTGGTGGAAGTCTCTCGAGCCCTGTGCCTGCCTTGCGGCGTTCGTCTGTCAGCGTTCACGTGTCTGTCAGCCTTTAAAATGTCTGTCAGCGTTTCAAGTGCCTGTCAGCTTCAAAAGTTGCCCTGGAACCAGGCGCGCATGCGGTCGAGCACCGTCTTTGCGCCGCCGAGCGGCCGGCGTTGGCGAACCGGCAGCTGGTTGTCGCGGCCGTAGAGCAGCAGCCCCACGCCCGTTGAGAAGATCGGATTGCGGACGACGTCCGCGAGTCCCTGCACCTGCTGGGGGATCCCGAGGCGCACCGGCACGTGGAAGACCTCCTCCGCGAGCTCGATGGCACCTTCCATCTTGGCGCTGCCTCCGGTCAGCACGATCCCGGCGGCCACCGTCTCCTCGAAGCCGCTTCTGCGCAGCTCCTCGCGCACGAGCGCGAACAGCTCCTCGTAGCGAGGCTCGACGATTTCCGCGAGCGTCTGACGCGCAAGGCGCCGCGCCGGACGCTCCCCGACGCTCGGCACCTCGATCGTCTCGTCGGGATTGGCCAGCTGGGAGAGCGCACACGCATAGCGGACCTTGATGTCCTCGGCGTGCTGGGTCGGCGTGCGCATCGAGACGGCGATGTCGTTGGTCACCTGATCGCCCGCGATCGGAATGACGGCGGTGTGGCGGATCGCCCCGGCCGAGAACACCGCGAGGTCCGTAGTGCCGCCGCCCACATCGATCAGGCACACCCCGAGCTCTTTCTCGTCCTCGGTCAGCACGGCGAAGCTCGAAGCGAGCTGCTCGAGCACGATGTCGTCCACCTCGAGGCCGCAGCGTTGAATGCACTTTTCGATGTTCTGTGCCGCGCTCTCCGCGCCCGTGACGATGTGCACCTTCGCCTCGAGGCGCACACCCGACATCCCGATCGGGTCGCGGATACCCTCCTGCCCGTCGATGATGAATTCCTGCGGCAGCACGTGGAGGATCTTCTGGTCCGCCGGGATCGCGACCGCCTTCGCCGCATCGATCACGTGCTCGACATCGGCCTGCGTGACCTCGCGATCGCGGATTGCGACGACACCGTGGGAGTTGAGGCTGCGCACGTGGCTGCCCGCGATACCCGCGTACACGGAGTGGATCTCGCAGCCCGCCATGAGCTCGGCCTCCTCCACCGCACGTTGGATCGACTGGACGGTCGACTCGATGTTGACGACCACGCCCTTCTTCAGTCCCCGCGACGGCTGAGAGCCGATGCCGAGTACCTCGATCGCGCCGTCCGCGCCCGTCTCGCCGACGAGCGCAACGACCTTCGAGGTCCCGATATCGAGACCGATGACGAGGCTCCTGTTCGTTTTCATGGCCTGCGGCCACCTTCCCGTGGGCTGAGCCCACCGTGAGCACCGGCCGCCGGGCCGGCATTCGCCGGGCTCGCCGGCGGCGATCCCGTATTCGAAGCCAAGAAATGAGAACCGCTCGCTCGAGGCTGCGCGCCGCCGCGCCACCCGATCGCAAATCCGTTGGCATAGCGCATGTCGACGTATGCGATGTCGCTGGCGCGCTGGCCGACGATCTTCGAGGCGACGTCCATGAAGGTCTCGAGGCGCTCATCGACTTGCTTGCGGCCGAGCCGCACCGTGACGCCATTGTCGAGATCGAATTCCCAGGCGCCGCGCGCATCGAGGCGCAGTGCCGTCACGCGCATGCCGACCTCGGCGAGCCGGCCCTGCATCGCGAGATAGCGCTGCGCGACAGCGGGCTCGGTTCCGTCCGGCCCCGTGAGAGTCGGCAGCTCGAGCGGAATGTGGCGCACATCGCCCGTGAAGAGCTCGCCGCGAGTGTTGACGAGGCCGCCCTGGCCCCAGCGTGCCACCGCGACCTGCTCGATGACGCGGACCGTCAGCCCGCGCGGCCAGCTGCGTTCGACCGCGGCAGCGTCCACCCAGGGCAGCCGCTCGATGGCCGCGGATACCCTTGCGAGGCGGACGTCGATGAGCCCCGCGCCGTTGAGGCTCGCCTTCACCGCGCGCTCGACATCAAGGGGCGAGACGCGCTGGAAACGGCCCGTCACCACGATGCTCTCGATCGGGCGGTCCAGCGCCGCGCCGACGAGGACGGCCGCCGCGGCGACGGCCGCGAGACTCGCCGCCGAGGTGAGCAGCCGCCGCCAGTTGAGTCGTGCCTGCAGCGCAGCCAGGAGTCGCGATGCGCGCGGGCGGCGCGCACCGTTCCCCTCGCGGCTCGCCGATCGGCGTCGATTTGCACGGCGGCTCCACATGGCTCAGGCGCCGCTCGGCGCCGACGGCGCCGCCTCCCCGACGATGCGCACTTCCGGCTCGAGGCGGACGCCGTGAACGCGCTCGACCTCGGCTGCGACATGCTCGATGAGCCGCTCGATGTCGGCCGCGCTTGCCGCACCATGATTGATGATGAAGTTCGCGTGCTTCGTCGAGACCGACGCATCGCCGATCTTGAAGCCCTTGAGGCCCGCGGTCTCGATGAGCCGCGCAGCGTGATCGCCCGGCGGGTTGGTGAATACGGAGCCGCAGCTCCATTCCCCGATGGGCTGCGAGGCCTTGCGGCGCTCGAGCAGCGAGCGCACCGCAGCCTCTGCCGAGGCGGACCCGTCCCTCGCTGAAGTGCTGCCCGCGCCGTGCCCCGCCGCAAAGCGCAGCCGGGCGGAGAGGAATCCCTCGCCCGCGACGGGCGCCCGCACGTGGCGGTACGACACTTCGTATTCGCCGGCAGCGCGCGTGTGCTCGATGCCGCGCCGATCCAGAGTCTCGACTCCGACGACGTGGCGCCACGTCTCCCCGCCGAAGGCGCCCGCATTCATGGCGAGTGCTCCGCCGAACGTTCCCGGAATACCGGCGAAGAACTCCGCGGGTCCAAGCCTCCATTTGATGCATTGCCGGGCGATGAGCGCGCAGGCGACGCCCGCCTCGCAGTAGACGGTCGTCTCGTCGAGCCGCTCGAGTCGTTCGAGCGCGCCGTGCAGGGCGATCACCACGCCCTTCAGCCCTCCGTCGCGCACGAGCAGATTGCTGCCGAGGCCGATCCAGTGCACGGGCACCTCGGCCGGCAGAGTCTTCACGAACGCGGCGAGGTCCGCGCGGTCGCGCGGAATGAAGTAGAGCTCCGCCGGGCCCCCGACATGCCAGGAGGTGTGGCGGCTCATGCGCTCGTTGCGCCGCACGCGAGCCGTGAAATCGTTTCCGAGGGCGGGCATCACGGCGCCCTCCCGCGCGCGAGCGCCTCGGGGAGCTGATGCGCGACCGTGTTGATGTGGCCCGCGCCCATCGTGACGATCACATCGTCCGCGCGGATCACGCCCTCGAGGGCGCCCGGAAGGTCCTCGACGCGCTCGACGAAGATCGGCTCGACCTGAGCGCGCGTGCGCACCGCGCGGCAAATCGCCCGCCCGTCGCACCCGGCGATCGGCGGCTCGCCGGCCGCGTAGACCTCGGTGACGAGGAGCACCTCGGCGCTCGAGAGCACCTTCGCGAAGTCGTCGATCAGGTCGCGGGTACGCGTGAAGCGGTGCGGCTGGAACGCGAGCACGACGCGGCGATCCGGATAGCCCTGGCGGAGCGCCTCGAGCGTCGCAGCGATCTCGGTCGGATGATGACCGTAGTCATCGAGGATCGTCACGCGTCCAACGGGCGTCTCCACGTCCGCGACGTGCTCGAGCCGCCGAGAGATCCCCTGAAACCCCGCGAGCGCGCGGCAGATGGCGGCATCCTCGATCTCGAGCTCGGTCGCCACCGCGATCGCCGCGAGGGC
>DASXNC010000343.1:0-5611 GCA_036495325.1 Steroidobacteraceae bacterium | reverse complement strand
CTCGCCGGCGGGCGCGAGAGCGCGCTCGCGTGGCTCGACGAGATCGGCATTGGCGAGCCTGCGGCCTCGCAGATCGTCGACTATCTCGCGGCCGCGCGCGCTGCGCTCGGGAGCTTGCCGACCCAGGAGACAGTCGTCCTCGAGCGCTTCTTCGATGAGGCCGGCGGAATGCAGCTCATCGTGCATTCGCCATTCGGCAGTCGAGTGAATCGCGCCTGGGGGCTAGCGCTGCGCAAGCGGTTCTGCCGCCAGTTCAATTTCGAGCTGCAGGCTGCAGCGACGGAGGACAGTCTCGTGCTGTCGCTCACGTCAGCCCATAGCTTCGAGCTCGCCGAAGTCGCGCGCTATCTCTCATCGCGTACGGCTCGGCATGTCCTCGTGCAGGCGGTCTGTGCCGCTCCGATGTTCGCAACGCGCTGGCGCTGGGTCGCTTCCATCTCGCTTGCGCCGCCGCGCTTCGCCGGTGGACGCCGCGTTCCGCCGCCGCTTGCGCGCATGCGGGCCGAGGACCTGCTCGCAGCCGTGTTCCCGGATCAGGTTGCCTGCGCCGAGAACCTCACCGGCGAGCTCGAGATCCCCGACCATCCTCTGGTGCGGCAAACGCTCGCGGATTGCCTCGAGGAGGCAATGGACGTGGAGCGCTTCGAGGCGCTGCTCCGTGCGATCGAGAGCGGTGCGGTGCGCGTTCTCGCACGCGACCTGACGGAGCCTTCTCCGCTTGCGCTCGAGGTGCTTTCGGCCCGTCCCTATGCCTATCTCGATGACGCGCCGCTCGAGGAGCGCCGCACGCAGGCGGTGATGAGCCGGCGCTGGCTCGATCCGCGATCTGCCGATGAGATTGGACGGCTCGATCCGGAGGCGATCGCGCGGGTGCGCGCCGAGGCATGGCCCGACGCCTCGACGGCGGACGAGCTGCAGGATGCCCTGCAATGGCTCGGCTTTCTCACCGCCGAGGAGATAGCAGCCGAGCCGTCCTGGGCAGTTTTCCTCGCAGAGCTTGCGCTGCAGCAACGCATCGGCCAGGTGTCGATCGCCCCGAGCCCAGGTGCTAGCCCGCAGGCGCCCATCGAGCTGACGTTTGCCGCCGAGCGCCGGGAGCTGCTCGCCGCCGTCCATCCCGCCGCCGCATTCAGACCGGTCGAGCCGGTCCTGGCTCCCGGGCGCGAATGGGCTCGTGAGGAGGCGCTGCGAGAGCTCGTGCGCGGGCGGCTCCAAGGCCTCGGCCCAGTGACCTCAACCCGGCTCGCGACCTCTCTCGGGCTCGATCGGAGCGAGATCGACGTCGCGCTCGTTGCGCTGCAGACCGAAGGCTGCGCGATGCGGGGCCGTTTCACGCCGGGCGCAACGGAGGACGAATGGTGCGAACGCGGGCTGCTCGCTCGCATCCATCGATATACCGTGAAGCGGCTGCGGGCCGAGGTGAGCCCAGTCAGCACGCGGGATTTTCTGCGGTTCCTCGCGGAATGGCAGCGGCTCGCTCCCGAGGCGCGCATGCAGGGCCCGGACGCGGTGGCCCATGTGTTGTCTCTGCTCGAGGGATTCGAGGCGCCGGCGGGGGCCTGGGAAGCGGAGCTCCTGCCTGCGCGGATCGCGGAGTACGAGCCGGCATGGCTCGATGCGGAGTGCCTGGCGGGCCGGTACGTCTGGGTACGGCTTGCCTCGCGAGCTTCCCCCGCGCGAGGGGCCGGTCCGCTTCGCTCGACGCCGATCACCTTCATCGCGCGCCGCAACCTCCGCTTCTGGGCGGCGCTCGCCGACCCGCCCAATCCCGAGCATCTGACGGGGAGGGCGCGAGCGGTGAGCGACCACCTCGAAGCGCACGGGGCCTCGTTCTTCGACGATCTGCTCGATGGCACCCGGCTGCTTCCGGCCGAGCTCGAGGAGGCGCTCGGGGAGCTGGTCGCGATGGGGCTCGTACACTCCGACAGCTTTGCGGGACTGCGCGCGCTGCTGCTGCCGGCTGATCGGCGGGGCGGCACGCGAACCCGGGCCAACGGGCGCCCGGCCCGCGGTCGGGCGCTGTACGGCATGGCCGAGTCCGGGCGGTGGACTCTCTTCCGCCGAGCGGCTCCCGCCGATCGGAGCGAGGCCGTAGAGCACCTCGTGCGCACGCTCCTCAAGCGCTGGGGCGTGCTCCTCTGGCGACTGCTCGCGAGAGAGGGGGCGTGGCTCGCGCCCTGGCGCGAGATCCTCGCGTGCTGTCGACGGCTCGAGGCGCGCGGAGACATCCGCGGCGGCCGCTTCGTCGAGGGCTTCGCCGGGGAACAGTTTGCCGCGCCCGAGGCAATCGGCCTGCTGCGGGAGCTGCGCCGGGCCCCGGCCTCGAATCGGCAACTCTCGATCTCGGCCGCCGACCCCCTCAACCTGCTCGGCATCCTCACCCCCGGGGCACGGTTGCCGGCGCTCACCGGCAATCGGATGCTCTACCGCGACGGCATACCGCTCGCGACGCTTGCCGGCGGCGACGTGACCTTCCTCGAGAGCCTCGGCGCCGCCGAGGAGTGGGACGTCCGCAATGCGGTGCTGCGGCGCGGACCGACGCGGACACCCACTGACATAAGCAGCGGTTGAGAACGGGTCAGTCCGGACGAGCCGGACGAGCCAGCCCGCCCAGTCGGAGGAGTCGGCCGCCCAGCTGCGAATCTATTGGAATCGCATGGGTCCGACCCGACATGAGCGGTGCGAGCGCCGATACCGAGCGGTCAAGCTCGAGCGAAATGTGGCGTGGGTGACAAGTTCTTAAGCAGCGTGCGAATAAGCCGGCTGTCAAACTGACCCGCGCCTGTCTCGAGCTCTCGAGGCTGGCTCAGTCCGTCGCCGGCTGGCGACAGCAAGCGGATTCCGTACCTGAATATTGCTGGCGGGGCTCGACTTCGGCACGCGAACCGTTGAGAGCGGCGCATCGGATTGGAAACAACACGAGTGCTCTGGCGTCGATGTTTGATCGGAGCGGCAGTCATCGCGGCAATCTACGTGGCGAATCTGCTTGGCGGATTCGGACTCACGTTTTCGCCGCCGTGGCGGCTCGCTCCATCGTTGCACGCGGCTGCGCAGCCGGTATCGTCGCTTCCGGTGCGACGCTCCGGGCCCGGGAGAGCGGGTGCGCCGGCCATGGAGCCCGCCGGAGCGAGCGTGTCGATCGAGGAGCGCACCGCCGTTCCTCCCGCAGCAGCCCCGGCCGCCCCATCGCCCGGCCCGCAGAATGCATCGCCACCACCGAGCGTCGCGGCTCTCGATCCGCAGCACGCGGCCGCGGCGCCGCCGGCGACTCCGGCGGCCAGCGCTGCGCCGCCTGCCGCGGGCGGGTCACAGCCGCCGGCGGCCACGCAGGCGACGGCGGGTCAGGGCGCGCAGGGCGCGGCGGCACCGCAGCCGTTCTCGTTTGCCTCCGTCGTGCAACTCGCGCAACAGCGCGCGGCGACCTCCTACGAGGATCGATCACCGGCACTGCCCGACCGGCTCCAACATCTCACTTACGATCAGTACCAGAGCATCCGCTTCCGGCCGCACTTTGCGCTGTGGCGCAATCAGTCGCTGTTCGAGGTGCAGTTTTTTCAGCGCGGCTTCAACTTCGGCCAGCGCGTCGAGATCTCGGAGGTGGTGGACGGCGCGGTGCATCCGATCCGCTACAACCCGGCCTGGTTCGACTTCGGGAGAATGAGCGAGCTCGCCCGCCACATGCCGGCGACTCTCGGGTTCGCGGGCTTTCGAGTCCACTATCCGCTGCAGACTCCGACCTACAAGGACGAGCTGATCGCCTTTCTCGGCGCCTCCTACTTCCGTGTGCTCGGACGCAACACGGTCTACGGACTCTCGGCGCGCGGACTCGCTC
This sequence comes from Steroidobacteraceae bacterium, assembly GCA_036495325.1. Taxonomy (GTDB): domain Bacteria; phylum Pseudomonadota; class Gammaproteobacteria; order Steroidobacterales; family Steroidobacteraceae; genus JASHUC01. The sequence continues at coordinate 1,779 of DASXNC010000343.1, read as the reverse complement.
TCGACACGGCCTCGACGAGCGGGGAGGAGTTCCCGTACTTCACGGACTTCTGGCTGGTGAAGCCCGCCCAACCCGAGCAGCGAACGCTCACGATTTATGCGCTGCTCGACGGTCCGAGCGTCGCGGGCGCGTATCAGTTCGTGATCCTGCCGGGGACGGTGACCCAGGTGACCGTCACCTCGGAGCTCTTCCCGCGCAAGCGCATCGCAAAGCTCGGCGTCGCCCCGCTCACCTCGATGTTCCTCTTCGGGGAAGACCCTGCGGGACATCGTTTCAAAGACTTCCGCCCGGAGGTGCACGACAGCGACGGCCTGTTGATGCAGACGGGCGTCGGGGCATGGCTGTGGCGTCCGCTCATGAACCCGGCGGACCTCCAGGTGAACCGCTTCATGGATCAGCACCCCAGGGGCTTCGGGCTCTCGCAGCGCGATCGGAACTTCAGCCACTACCTGGACAGTCAGTCCCAATTCCAGCGGCGGCCGAGCTACTGGGTGCAGCCGCTCGGGGATTGGGGCAAGGGCGGCGTGGAGCTCGTCGAGATCCCGACGGACGAGGAGATCCACGACAACATCGTTGCGTACTGGGTGCCCTCCCAGCCCGTCGAGCGCGGCAAGCCGCTGCGCTTCGACTATGTGCTGTCCGCCTACATGGATGCTCCGCTTTGGCCGCCCGGAGGACAGGCGATTGCAACGCGGACGGGCGAGTTCACGGTGGACGGCGACAAGCCGGGAGACGGCACGTACAACGTGATGATCGACTTTGCGGGGGGGGATCTGGACGGGCTCGACGGGACACAGCCGCTCAAGGCGAACGTCTCTGCGAAGGGAGGCAATGTGGACCGCATCGTCGTGCAGCGCCTTCCCGAGACCGGGCAGTGGCGGGTCACTTTTCGCGTCATGCCGTCGACGCCGAAGCAGCCCGTCGATCTCAACTGTTATCTGACACTCTATGGTGAGGCGTTGAGCGAGACATGGATCTATCAGCTTTCGTCGTAAGGACCACGCCATGATGAATCTGGGCCTCCGGGGTCGCGCGCGTCGCCGCCGCCGCGCCGCGTTCTTCGGACTGACCTTCGCCACGAGCGGAATCGCGACGTTCCTGTTCGAGGACATCCTGAGCACGAACGGGCTCTCGCCGCTCGAGGGGGCGAGCGTGGTGCTGTTCTTCGCGCTCTTCACCTGGATAGCGGGCGCGTTCTGGACCGCGATCGCCGGCTTCCTCATCCGGCTCGGCGGCCGCGACCGGCGAGTCATCCGCGCCGGCGATGCCGAGGGTCTTGCGGTGACGAGCCGGGTTGCGCTCGTCATGCCGGTCTACAACGAGGATCCGACCCGTGTCATGGCGGGGCTCGATGCCATCTGGACCTCGCTCGCGAAGGAGCCGGAGCAGGCGGCGTTCGATCTGTTCATCCTCTCCGACACGCGCAAGGACGCAATCGCCGCCGAAGAGGAAGCCGCATGGCGCGCGTTCGTCGAGCGCCACGACGCCGCGGGCCGGGTGTTCTACCGCAGGCGCGCGGACAATGCGCAGCGCAAGGCGGGGAACATCGCCGATTTCGTGCGCCGCTTCGGCGGTGCCTACGAGAGCATGGTCGTACTCGATGCCGACAGCGTGATGTCGGGCCACGCGCTCGTCACGTTGGCGCGGCTCATGGACGCTCATCCGGAGGTCGGCATCATCCAGTCGGCACCGCTGCCGGCGGGTCGCGACACCCTGTTCGCGCGTATGGTGCAGTTCGGTGCGCGCTTGAACGGCCCCATGCTCTCGAGCGGCCTCGCA
>DASXNC010000342.1:0-3924 GCA_036495325.1 Steroidobacteraceae bacterium | reverse complement strand
CTTCGCGGCGCGACGCTTGTCGCGGGTTAGCCGCCGCCCGTGATCGAATGAGCCGCTATGACGCCGACGCACTGGTGATCGGTGCTGGTCCCGCTGGCGCCTCGGTCGCCATTCGCCTCGCGCGCGCCGGCTGGCGAGTTGCGATCCTCGAACAATCGCTCTACCCGCGTCAGAAAGTCTGCGGGGAATGTCTGGGCCCTGCGAGTCTTCGCCGCCTTCACGAGCTGGGTATCGCAGACCGTCTCCAGGACCTCGCGAGCCCGGAGATACGACGAGTCGCGTGGATGACGCGCAACCGAACCGCGATCGCCGACATGCCGCCGTGCCGCGCGGGTCCTTACCGTTACGGACGAGCGATCGGTCGAGACCTCCTCGACGCCATGCTCCTCGAGCGCGCCCGCGAGCTCGGTGTGCGGATCATTCAGCCCGCGCAAGCGCGACGCCTGCACGGCACGCCCGGCGAATTCGTGTGCGAGTATCGGTCCCGTGCGGCTGCCGGGCGCCGACAGCCGCACGCGATAGAGGACCGGATTTCCGTCCCGATCGTCGTGGATGCGCACGGCTCTTGGGAACGGGGACCGGCCGCCACGGCTCGAGGATGGCGCGCCGTTCGGCCGGCGCCGGTACGGCGCTCCGACCTACTCGGGTTCAAGGCGACCTTCCTGGGCGCCGCGCTGCCGTCCGGTCTGCTGCCCGTGCTCTCGCTGCCGGGCGGCTACGGCGGGATGGTGGTGTCGGATCGCGACCGAACCACAGTCGCCTGTTGCATTCGTCGCGATGTCCTGCGCGAGTGGCGCGTGCCGGGAAATTCGGCGGGTGCGGCGGTGGAGGCCTACTTGCGCAGCTCTTGCCATGGTCTAGCTGCAGCGCTCGCGGGCGCCCGGCTGGACGGAGGCTGGCATTCAATCGGTCCCCTGCGTCCCGGTTTCCATACGCAGAGCACGCCTGGCGCGTTCTCGATCGGCAACGCCGGGGCAGAGGCCCACCCGCTGATCGGGGAGGGTATCTGCATGGCGCTCGAGTCCGCCGCGCTGCTCGCGACCTTGCTCGGCGACAGACCCACGTACTTCGATGAGCGCCTCACACGCAGCGTGCACGATGCTTACGTTCGCGCCGTGCGCGCGACGTTCGCGCGGCGTGTGAGGTTGGCGCAAGTCTATTCGCATGTGGCCATGCGCCAGCGGATCGCGACTGCCATCGCCGTGTTGTTCCAATCGTGGCCGCGAACGCTCACGTTGGCGGCGCAACTGGCGGGCAAGGGATAGGGCCTGGCGAGCGTGCGCCAAGCTCTGGATATTCTGGAATTTAGACACGTAGTGATTTGTTTTTTCGATTTTTAATGTAGCTCTCCTCCTTCGCGCACCCCCAGGAACCCGCTTTCGTTCTCCTTCGTGCTCCGATACGATCCGGAGCGAAATCCAGCGCAGAGCCGACCGCGGTGCAATGCCGGCCATCCCAGGTCGTGCCAAACGAGGGTGACATGAGCGATGAACGCAGCGACGAGCGCACATGACCAGTGCGCACGACTTGACCGTCGGGCTGCTCGCTGCGCGCGCGACCGCGGATAGCCCAAAGTCGATCGAGCCTCCTCCCGCACCCAAGGAGAGTCGTGAAGTCGAGTGGCAGATGGCCGCCTCGGATCTGGGATCAGTGCGGCGTTGGCTGAACGGGCATGCTGCGATCGAGGGCATGAGCATCGAGCCTTGCCAGCCGCAGCAGATTCACGACGTTTATCTCGATACAGAAGATTGGCGAATCTTCCGGGCAGGCTATGCGCTGCGCACACGCCTCAACCAGGGCCGGAACGAAGTCACGCTCAAGTCCCTTAAGTCCGTGCGTCATGATGTGGCGGATCGACGCGAGCTGAGCGAACCGCTGCAGAGCGGGGAACTCGATGCGCTCAGTCGCTCCACCGGGCCTGTGGCGACTCGCGTCCATGCCGTGGCCGGCGGGCATTCACTGCGGCCGCTGTTCGAAGTGCGCACCAGGCGTCAGCGCTTCGCGATCCGAAGCGAGGCCGAGAGCGAGGAGCTGGGTGAGATCGCCCTCGATGAGAGCGTGATTCTGCGCCACGACGGCGAGACGACGGCGAGCTGCCAGCGCGTCGAGGTGGAAGTCCTCGGCGCTCGACGGCAGAAGCCGCTGCAGAAGTTCGTCGAGCTTCTTGGAGCCGATTGCGGTCTCGAGAGAGCACCTCAGAGCAAGTACGAGCTCGGTTTGACGTCCGTCGGACTTGCCCCGGCGACGGCGCCACAGCTGGCGCCTGTCGAAGTCGACAAGTCGATGCGCGCGAGCGAAGTGGCACTTGCAAGGCTGCGCAGGCTTTTCACGATCTGGTTCACCCACGAACCGGGCGCGAGGCTCGGAGATGATCCCGAGCGACTGCATGATCTGCGGACCGCTACTCGGCGCATCGACGCCACACTGGGGCTGTTCGCCGAGTACCTGCCTCGGACGCTCGCACGGTCGCGACAGAAGGTCAAATCCTTGCTCGGCGTGTTTGGTGCGGTGCGCGACTTCGACGTGCAGCTCGGGGAACTGGCACAGTTCTCCCGCCAACTCGACGAATCGGACCGCAGCGCGCTCGAACCGCTTCGGCGCCACCTCGAGTCGGAGCGCGCCAAAGCCCGGTCGCACATGTTGAGAAGCCTCGACTCGAATTCGACGCGCAAGTGGCTCGACGACTCCATGACGAGGCTCGCGCAACCCTCCTCGTCGACAGCCTCGCGCGAGGACACGCTCGCTCTCGCGGTTGCCCCCGAGATGCTCGACGGCTGCTTTCGCAAGCTGCAGAAGGCCTTCCGCAGGCTGAATGAGGACTCGTCCTGGGAGGACTACCATGCCGCCCGCAGCCGGGCCAAGAAGCTGCGCTATGCGATCGAGTCGGTCGCGCCCATGTACGGAAAGCCCGCCGGGCGGATGTTGCGGAGAATTCGCCGTCTGCAGGACGAGCTCGGGAGCCAGCAGGACGCGCACGTAATCGAGCAGCGCCTGCTGAATCTCGCATCCGCGCCGGCCATAGACCTGCCTCCGCGCACTCTTTTCCTGATGGGAAGATTCGCCCAGCAATGCGCGGGTACCGGCGCCGATGCGCGGAAACGACTCGGCAGGAAATGGCGCAAAGTACGCGGGCGGCGCTGGAAGGAGCTCCGCTCGCAAGCCCACGAATCGCGCGATCGTGCGACACCCGCGGATACAAACCCGGACGGCGAGCCGGCCGTCGTCACGCCCATGAATGGAGAAGCCGAAGCTCATGAACCGAGTTCCGACGCAGGTGCTGCGAGCGACGCAGGTGCTGCGAGCGGCGCAGGTGCTGCGAGCGGCGCCAACGCATGACTCGGCTCCCATGGATCTGCTGATCGTACGGCACGCTATCGCTTTCGAACGCGATGCGAAGCGCTGGCCGGACGACCGTGCACGTCCGTTGACTTCCGAAGGCACCGCGCGTGCGCGGCAGGCGGCCAAGGGGCTCAAGCGACTCGTCGATCGCCCCCAGCGCCTCCTGACGAGTCCGCTCGCGAGAGCCAAGCAGACTGCCGAGATTCTCACGCAGTTCGCTGCTTGGCCGGCAGCGCTCGATTGCCCGGCGCTTTTGCCGGACGAGCCGCCCGAGGCGGCGCTCGAGGCGCTGCGATCTCAGCCGCAGAAGCTCATTGCCGTCGTGGGTCATCAACCGGGTTTGGGGCGGCTCATTGCGGCCTGCGTGCCCGGCGCGGTTCAGCCGCAGGCATTCGAACTCAAGAAGTTCGGCGTGGCGTTGCTGTCTTTCGATGGCGCCCCGCGCGCCGGGCGAGCGTCCCTGCAGTGGCTGCTCGGGCCCAAGCTTCTTCGGGCCCTTCGCTAGGGAATGGCGGCTCGTTTTGGGCGATAGTCCACGGATAAGGTGCCATGGACAGCGAAATCGAATTGAAACTGCGGATCGCG
>DASXNC010000341.1:0-7982 GCA_036495325.1 Steroidobacteraceae bacterium | reverse complement strand
CTGCCACGCCCGCGGCCCGCACCCTCGCGGTCACGACGTCCTCGGTAACGACCTGCGTGGCCTCGCGCTGGGCCGTCGCCAGGGCGCCGCGTGTGCAATCCGGGTCCCGGCCGCAGGTTGGCGGTAATGTTCGCGCCAGAGCCCGCACCATGTCCGTGTACTCGTCTGAGCAGCTCTTCATGGCGGCACGCGCGACGACGTCCGAGGCCAAAACGTCCGAGGACGATTGGGGATCGTCGAGCCGCGGTATCGCGGCTCGGATGCATTGCGCCCAGGCGTTGCGTGTGCTGCCAAGCACTTTGGTGGCCTCCTGCCGCACGTCCGCGGTGTGCTGCGGCGCGGGCGCGCTCGCACACCCACACAGAGCAACCGTCGCGGCGACCGTCGCCATTAGCTCGATCAGATTCTTGCGGTTCATCGTTGCGCAGGGCTCGCACGGCGCCGCAGCTGCAGAGGCTGCGGCGCCGATTGCGTTACATGAAGAACTGCTCCGATACGATCTTATCGTTCTTCACCTCATAGACGCAGATCTCCTCCATCTTCTGCCGCCCGCGACCCTTCATTGTCACGTCCATGGCGAGCTTGAGCGCGATGGTGTTACCGGAGACGAGCGGCGAAGACGTCGTTATTCCGTGTACTTCCTGTACGAGCGACTGCCACTTGTGACCCTTCTCGATGATCGCATTCAGCCCCTTTGTTTCCTTTGGAAGATCACCTGAATTCTCGGGCTCGATACTGATCGCGTCCTGAGCGAATAGCTCCTTCTGCGCGGTCTCCCACTCACCCTGGCGGCACAACTCCGTCAGACGTGTGGCAATGGTCTGTGTGGACATGAGCGCACTCCTTTCGTGATCCGAACGCCGGCTGGGGCGGCGCGGTGGAATGACCGTCGCCGCACGGACAAATATAACCCCGGAAGCCTTCGATTGGCTCGGCGGCGCGCGCGCAGTGGAAGCAATACGGCTGGCGGCCCCGATTCACGGCGTCCAGCCGGTGCCGGCACCGTAAGGAAGCTTCGTCATGTCGGCTTCGATCTCGCGAATCTTGCCGTTCTTGATCTCGAAGGTCTCCGCGATCACCACCGCGAACGGATGCAGGGCGGAGGCAAACATCGGCACTTCGCCGACTCCCGGAACCTCGGCTGACTTGACGTTGCCTTCATGCTGGAACGTGACGAACGACATCACGACGCCGCGCGAGCGGTCGACCACTGGGTAGCGCCGGTGGTCGATGCGGCTGATGTAGCTGAACATCTTGGTGTTGAACCCAGCCTTGCAACCGGTCGGCATGGAGAAGGTCCTGCCGTCCGGCAATTTGATCGGCGGACGGGGCGGAATGCCCGGGAGCGGCGCGCCCGCGGTCTGGGTGCCGTTCTCGAAGCGCATGCACTGGTCGCTGAACGGCACGATATCGCCCGTACGCTGCTCCAGCCCCTCGAAATAGAGATTGGCGGCGCGAATCAACTCCTGGCGCGACTCGCGCTTCGCGGGTGGCACGACCTCTTTGAAGCCGGGGCGCGCCTCGGTCGCGTCGGTCTTGAGGAAGGTGCCCATGTCGGAGGCGCGCACGATGAGCGTCTCGAGCTCGCTGACTCGACCTGCGCGCAGGCGGAGACGTGCGACGAGCAGCGCGCCCGTGCCATTCTCGTCGATGGCGGCGTACAGGCCCACCTGACCCGAGTCCGGATCGGGGATGATGTGCACGTAGCGCTTGAGCCCACTGAACGTCGTCCACAATCCCTGTCCGAGCGGCAGCTCGATGGTGTTCTCCGTGAAGCGCACGTCTTTGGTGGTCGGAAGCCTCGAGGGGTCGTGCGCCGCGAGGGCCGCGAGATAGGTTCTCGCGAGCGTATCGAGGCATCGCTCATCGCAATCGCCGCCGGCCGTACGTGCAGAGGGCGCCGCTTGCGCGGCCTCATCGCGCGGCGCCGCGCGCGCCGCACCGCATGCAATGCCGAGCGCGAAGAGCGCGACCGGCGCGAGTCGAGCTACCGGTGCGAGCACGCGTCCGCTCAGGCGAGCGCCGTGCGATAGAGCTCGAGGAGCTTGCTCCAGGCGCGTTCCGCGTCAGCGTGGTTGTAGATCGGCTTGCCGTTCTGCTTCGGCATGTCGGGCACGCACCAGCCGTGGATCGTGCCCTCATAGACCACGATCTCCGCCGGGGGCTCGTGCCCGGCGAACGCCTCGCGCAGCTTGTCCTTCGCATCCGGCTGGCGCATGTCGTCACTCGCGGCGATCGCGATGTACATGCGTGCCTTGATCTTCGGAGCGAGCAGGTGCGGGCTCGTCGGCTTGTCTGTCACGAGGCCGCCGCCGTGGAACGTGGCCCCGGCCCCGACGCGATTCGAGACCTGAGCGGCGGTTTTGAAGACGAGCGGGCCGCCCATGCAGTAGCCCTGCGTGCCGATCTTGTGCGAGGTCTGCGTCTGCCGCTGCGCATCGAGGAAGGCGATGTGCGCCTCGGCGTCCCTCTCGATCGCGCCCGGCTGATTGATCGGGCCGGTCCATTGCTGAGTCTTCGCGCGATCGGCCGGGTTCGTGAAATCGAACGTGGAGGCGTCCGTGACGACAGGCGCCTTTGCCGTGCGATAGAAGGGGTTCGGTACCAGCACGGTGTAACCCTGCGCGGCGAGGCGCCGGCCGAGATTGCGAAATGCCGGCCTGAGGCCGAACACGTCGGTCCAGACGAGCACGCCTGGGTGCCTCCCGACGGCCGGGTGGAATAAGGCGGCATCGCAGGTGCCGTCGGGCGTCTTGACCTCCACGTCCTTCTCGACGACCTGGAGCTCCGCGGCGCTCAGCGCGGCAGGGCCTGCGGCTGCCGCGGCGATCCCGACTGCTGCGGATGCGGCAACAAATTCGCGTCGATGGAGGCTGAGCTCGTTCTTGTCGTCGGTCATGGACTTCCCCTCGCGCTGATCGTGGAGATGTGGGCTCGCGCGCTCGGCTCGAGGCCCGGTCGCGGAAGGATACTCTCGATCGGGCGGGATGCGCTAACCTGCGCGGATCGGCCGAGGGGGCGCACCTATACGAGATGTTCCGGTTCCTTCCCTTCATCGTCGCGAATCTTCGCAGGCGGACTGCTCGCACGCTTTTCACGCTGCTCGCGATCGCGGTCGCCTTTCTGCTGTACGGACTCCTCGCCGCGGTCCGCAACGGCTTCGATGCGAACGTGACGCTCGCGGGCGCCGACCGGCTCATCACACTGCAGAAGGTTTCGATCGTCCAGCCGCTCCCGATCGCGTATCAGAGCCGGATCGAGTCGGTGCCGGGCGTCAGCCTCGTGACGCACGAGACCTGGTTCGGGGGGCGCTATCAGGACGAGCGCAACATCCTCACAACCTATCCGGTGCCACCCGAGACCTTTCTCCCAATGTACCCGGAGTACCTCCTCTCTCCCGAGGCGAGGTCGCGATGGCTGCGCGATCGTACTGGCGCGATCGTCGGCCGGGCGCTCGCGCGCCGCTATGGCTGGACGGTGGGTCAGCGAATACCGATCCGCTCCGACATCTTCGCCAGGGCGGAAGGCAATTACACGTGGGAGTTCACGGTCGATGGGATCTACGACAACAAGGACCCCTCAGGTGACGTGAGCAGCATCTATTTTCGATACGATTACTTCGACGAGGCGCGGACGAGCGGCAAGGGCGACGTCGGGTGGTACGTGGTGCGCGTCGCCGATCCGAAGAATGCCCCCCAGATCGCCTCTGCCATCGACGCGCGCTTCACCAACTCCTCCAACGAGACCAAGACGGGCACGGAGAAGGCGTTCCTCCAGGGCTTCGCCAATCAAATGGGCGATATCGGCGCGATCGTCACCTCGATCGGCATCGCGGTCTTCTTCACTATGCTGCTCGTGAGCGCGAACACGATGGCGCAGTCCGTCCGCGAGCGCACCACGGAGCTCGCCGTGCTCAAGACGCTCGGCTTCGGCGATCCGCTCGTGCTGGCGCTCGTCGCCGGCGAGTCGCTTCTCATTACGGTAGTCGGCGGCGCTCTCGGCCTCGCGGCAGCCGGAATTGCGGTCGGAAGCCTCGGAGCCACGCTGGAGCAGTTCCTCTCCGCCTTCGTCCTCACGCCTCGCGCCATCGCGACGGGCGTGGCGCTGATGATCGTGCTGGGCCTCGCCGCGGGCGCGCTCCCGGCGGTCCGAGCGTTGCGGCTGCGGATCGTCGACGGCCTCGCCCGGCGCTGAGACACACGGATCGCACGCAAACGATGTCTCACCTCCGTCAATTCGCCGCTGTGACGCTGATGAGCCTGCGCGCTTTGCCGCAGCGCCTCGGCCCATCCGCCGTGGCGGTCATCGGCATCGCCGGCGTGGTGCTCATTCTCGTGGCGCTGCTCTCGGTGAGCGAAGGATTCCGCCGTACGCTCGAGCTCGCAGGCTCCGATCGGATCGCGATCGTGCTGCGCGGGAACGCGAATTCGGAGATGGCAAGCAGCTTCACGCAGGAGCAGGTCGAGCTCATCGAGCAGGCGCCCGGCATCGCGCGCGGTGCCGGCGGCCCGATCGTGTCGGCGGAACTCTTCACCAGCGTCGATCAGCCGAAGCGCACGACGGGCACCGCGGCGAACGCTCCCCTCCGTGGGATCGAGCCGGCGGGCACGCACACTCGCCCGCATTTCCGGCTCACCGCCGGACGGATGTTCACGACCGGGCGTCGCGAGGTGATCGTCGGCAACGGTGCCGAGCACACGCTGCGCGGCCTCGAAGTGGGCCGTACCGTCAAGTGGGGGAACGTGGACTGGCGCGTCGTCGGCACGTTCGAGGACGGCGGCAGCGTGTCCGAGTCGGAGATCTGGACTGATACGCGCGCGCTACAGGATGCCTATGCTCGCAGCGGGTCCTTCCAGACTGTGCGTGCGCTGCTCGCCTCGCCCGCGAGCCTGGACACGCTGGTCCGGCAGCTGAAAAGCGATCCGCGGCTCGATGTGAGCGTGCTCACCGAGCGCCAGTTCTATGCCGCACAGTCGGCCGTCATCGCGACGGTCATCCGCTCCGCGGGAACGGTGCTCGCGCTATTGATGGGAATCGGCGCCGTCTTCGGCGCGCTCAACACCATGTATTCCGCAGTCGCCGCGCGGTCGACCGAGATCGCAACGCTGCGCTCGCTCGGCTTCGGACCCGCGCCCATCGTCGTCTCCGTCATGACCGAGGCGCTGCTCCTCGCGCTTGCCGGCGGCGTGCTCGGCGCAGTGGCCGCCTATCTCGGCTTCAATGGCTATGAGACCTCGACGCTCAATTACTCGAGCTTCAGCCAGGTGAGCTTCGCGTTCGCAGTCACACCCGCACTCATCTTGAGTGGCATTGGCTATGCGTTGCTGCTCGGCGTCGCCGGCGGCCTCGCGCCGGCGATTCGCGCCGCGCGGCAGCCGATCGCACTGGGCTTACGCGAGGGGTGAGGGATCGGCAGAGAACGGGGCGGCCGTGCAGCAATCCGTGCAGGCGCTCCGCTCCGGCCCGTCAGTTCCACTGCCACTCGGCGCGCATCAGGGTCGCCACGGCTACGCACGCGAGCGCCGGAATCGCGAGCAGCGCGAGGATGTTGCTTGGCGAGATGCCGGCGTTCATCGCCGAGGCCGCCGCGATCGGCGCGAGGAATGCCGCGGCATTGCCAATCACGCCGGCCCAGCTCATGCCGCTCGCTTTGATCGCGGGCGGATAGTAGGCGGTCGAGAGCGCATTCAACGAGAGTTGCGTGCCGCTCGTGCCCGCTCCCATGAGCGCGATGAACGTCCAGCTCATCGCCGAGGAGGTGAAACGGAACAGAGCGAGGCAGGCCACTGCGACCGCGAAGGCCACGATGAGAGCGGGAAGCGTCCGGCCGCGGTTCACGAAAAACGACAACAGGATGCCGCCGATCACTCCGCCCGCCTGGATCAACACCGCGCCGCGCTGCGCGTCATCGAGCGTCCAGCCGTCCGCGTGCAGCAGCGTCGGCAGCCAGCTGATGAGGACGTACATCGTGAAGAGATTGAGTCCGACGACGGTCCACAGGACGAGCGTGCGCCGGCGATAGAGCGGCCCGAGCAGATCGACCAGCGACCAGCGAGCGCTCGGTGCCACATCCGTCTGCGAGCCGCCCAGGGCTGCGCGTGCAGGGTCAATATCGGGAGCGATTCGGCCGAGGATGCGCGGGATGCGCGGGTCGTGCGGCCGACGCAGGGCGAGAAACTTCAATGACTCGGGTGCGATGGCGAGAATCGCGAGCCCGATGAGAAGGGGTGACACGCCGCCGATCACGAACGCCCCGCGCCAGCCCCAACGCGTGAAGATCACCGGGGCGACGAACCCGGCGCAGAATGCGCCCGCGCCGATCGCGGCGTTCATCACCACCAGAATCGTCGCGCGGCTGCGGAGCGGAACGTACTCGGCCGTCCACGCGTTGCAGTTCGGAATGCTGACGCCGAGCGCGACGCCCGTTGCAAAGCGCCAGGCAACGAACTGCATGGGGCTCGCGGCAGTGGAGGTTGCGATCGTGGTTGCGCCGACCACGGCCATCGCGCCGATGAGCAACGTGCGGCGCCCCAGACGATCACCGAGAGGTGCGATGACGGCGGCGCCCGTGGCCAGCCCGGCCAGCGCCGCCGAGAGCGCCAAGCCGAAATGCGACGGCGCGATCGACCATTCCTTCGCAATTGCGGGCACGGCGAGCGCCATCACCTGAATGTCGTAGCCGTCGACCAGCATGATCAGCCCGCTCAGGATCGCAACCAGCGCCTGCAGCGGGGAGATCGCCCGCTCATCGAGCAGGCGGGAGAGGTCGATAGCGCCTTCGGCGACGACGGCCATCAGCCGATCGGCCTCGGGGGATGCGCCTTCAGGTCATTCGCGCGGTCGATCAAATAAGCGCGCACGGCCCGGAGGTCGTCCTGCGTCAGCCGTCCTTTGAACGAGGCCATGCCGGATGCCTCGAGCGCACCGCCCAGCACGACCGCACGGAACGCCTCCGGGCTCCTCAGCATCGCGGAATACCGGAGGTCGGGGAACACGCCGCGGTTGCCGTAGGAGGCGTCGTGACACATGGCGCAGGTGGTCTGGTATCTGCTTTGCCCGTGCGCGATGACCTGAGGCGACGCGATCGACGGTGGCGGATCGAGGACCGGCGGCGGCGGAGGCGGCGGGGCCGGAGGCAGCTTCGCCGTACCGCCGAGCTTGAAGACGAGCAGTCGCGAGCCGTTGTTCACCCCGTACGCCGCGAGGCCGTAGCCGACTTCCTCGGCGATGTACTGCTCGCCGTCAACGGTGAAGGAACTCGGCGCGGCGACGACACCGGTCTCGGCGTTCATCGACCAGAGCTCCTTGCCGTCCGTTGCTCGGTAGGCGACGAATCGGCCCGTGGTCGATGTGCCCGCGAAGACGAGGTTCCCCGCCGTGGAAAGCGTGCCGGCGCCGATCGACCCGAGCGCCGCGGTGTGCCACACCTCGCGCTCGTGGACCGGATCCCAGGCGATGAGCCGCATTGCCGCGCGGCGCGGTGGCGGGACCGAACGATCGCGGGGCGGCCCGGCGAATGCGAGACCCGTCTTCGAGTCCATCGTCCTCGCCGAGAACGTCGCGGCGCTCTTCGAGGTGCCGCTCGTCTCGATGCCCGAGAAGTAGACGAGCCCGGTGAGCGGATCGAACGAGGGCGGATGCCAGGCGTGCGCGCCCTGCCCGCCCGGTTGAACGAACGCCGTCTTGTCCGTCAGGTCGTAGCGGACCTCCGGATTGATAACGGGCCGGCCGGTCTCCGGATCGATGGAAGCCCAGTTGACCGTGACGAAATTCTTCGCGGAGATCACGGCGCCCGAGTGCGCGTCGAGGACATAGAAGAAGCCGTCCTTGGAGGCCTGCATGAGCACGCGTCGCATGCGCCCGTCGATATTGAGATCGGCGAGCATGAAGGGCGATGTCGCATCGAAATCCCATTCGTCGCCCGGGACCTCCTGGTAGTGCCAGACGTACGCGCCCGTGTCGGCATTGAGCGCGATGATCGA
>DASXNC010000340.1:0-4614 GCA_036495325.1 Steroidobacteraceae bacterium | reverse complement strand
ACGGACGGAAGATCGGTGTTCGGCGCCGGACCCGAGGCGCCCCAACCGCCGAAGTACTTCGAGACGACCGCCTGCGCCTGCTGACTCGTCACATGGCCGATGACGACGATGGTGGTGAGGTCGGGGCGGAAGGCTTCGTGGTAATACGCCCGCACGTCCTGCGGCGTGAGCGATTGCACGCTCTCGGCAGTCTCTTCTCGCAGGCTGGGGTCCGTCGCCGGAAACAGCGCGGCGCTGAGGGAGCGCTGCGTGAGAAATCTCGGGCTTCGATTGCGTGCCGTCACGACCGCCGCGAGTTGCCGCTGGGTGATTCGCATCGCCGTGACCGGCAGAGCGGGGTGCAGCTCGTTGTCGGCGAGCAGCTCGACCGCCCGGTCAAAGTGCTCGGTCAGGGCCTGCGCGAGGAATTCGGTTCCACCGCGCGCGTTCGCGCCGATCTCATCGAGCGCACTCTGAAACGCGAGGCGATCCAGGTGCTCGGTGCCGTACGACATCAGCTCGTCGGTGAGCGGTGCGACACCCTCCTGCCCGACGGGAGTCTGGGTTTCGGGTCGGTTGCGGATATGCCCGTAGACGCTCACGGTATCGCTTACGTCCTCCGGCTGAACGATGAGCGTGAGGCCGTTCGGCAGCCGGGATACGATCGGAATGGTCGTCGATGCGGGCACGGTCAGTCGGTTCGTTGCGCGCTCGGCCCACACCGGGAGCCTGGTCGGTTTGGCCTCGCCGAGAGAGATGCTCTCCTGGCCTCCGAAGCCGGCGCTCGCGGACCGTGTCGGCGGTCCGGACCCCTGGGGCAGCATGACGGCCGTGACTGCCTGATCGAAATTGAGATAGCGGCGAGCGACGCGATTCACATCGGCGACGCTCACCCGCTCGATCCGCTCGAGATCCTCCTCGGGAGAGTTAAGGCCGTAGAGCGCCACGGCATCCGACCAGACCGAAGCGAGACCCGCGATCGAGTTCTTCTCGAATTCGGCCTCGCGGCGCTCCTGCAGCTTCGCGGCGGCAACGAGCTCGGGGGGCACGCCCTCGCGTACAGCTTTCTCGAGCACGGCGCGCACCTCGGCGGCGAGCGCCTTGGGGTCGGCGCCGGCGGGAAAGGCGACGCCCGCGTACGCGAGACTGGCACGGGGCAGCGGATCGAGCGCGAAAAAGGCGGCGAGTGCCTTGCCCTGCGGCACGAGTCCGTACAGCTCATAGCGCTGGCTGCTCAGCACGTCCGAGAGGACCTCGAGCGCGGGAAAGTCCGGGCTATCGAGCCCCGGTACGCGGAAGGCGATCATCTGCGTTCCGGTCGGGCGGTCGGTATCAACCGTCAGCGAAGTCGCATGCAGGGGCTCGAGATCGACTTTCGGGCGCTCCGGGAGCGCCTTGCGTGGGATGGCGCCGAAGAGCTCGCGCACCTGAGCGAGCGTGTGCTCGGGATTCACGTCGCCGACGATCACCATGATTGCGTTGTTGGGCGCGTACCAGGCGTCGTGGAAGCCCTTGAGCATCGCGGCACTCGTGCGATCGAAGGACGGCCGCGTGCCGAGCGCATCATGCTCGTAGGGCGTTCCGGCAAATGCGAGCCCGCGCAGCTTCTCATAGAGCAGATACTCGGGACTCGAGACGTCCGCGGCGACCTCCTGCTCGATCGCGCCCCGCTCCTGGTCCCACTCTTTCGCAGAATCGTTTACGCCGCGCATCCGGACCGCTTCGATGTGCAACGCCACGTCGAGGTCTTCGGCGGGCACCGTGTACAGATACTGCGTGACGCTCTCGCGAGTGTTCGCGTTGAAGTTGCCGCCCATGATGCCGCCGATGCTGGCGAGCTGATCCGCGGTGAGTCCGGGGCTGCCGCGGAACATCATGTGCTCTTGAGCGTGCGCCGTGCCGGGAAAGCCGCGCGGGGACTCGTCGGAGCCTACGAGATAGTTGATAGCCGTCGCTGCAACGGGCGCGAGGCCGTTGCGGACAATGATGACACGCAAGCCGTTTGAAAGCGTCGCGCGCAGCACGTTTGTTGCCGCGCCCGCCGTGCTCGGTGATGTAGTCGCTACGACCGGTGTTCCGGCATCAGCGTTCGCTGCGGCTGCGGCGCCATTCGGGAGCAGCACGAGGACACCCGCAAACGCGGCGAACAATCGCGCGAACACGAGCCCGGCGGAACTAGGCATGAGCGCTCCCGTTTTCGATGCAGACGAGCGCGCAAGCATACCGCGGCCGCAACGCGTTCGTAATCTCGCAGCTGCGGTCGCGCTTCGGCCCGCGGAACCCACCGCCTCGATCTGCGTCGAAGTGAGTGTCGTCGGTCCTCACGATGGAGAGCCCCCATGAGCACTAGGAACGGTACGAATATCCTCGCGGTCATCCTCGGTTGCTCGATGCTCGCGGCAGGCACAACGGTCAGCTTTGCAGCCAGCAACTCGAGCGAGGCGACGCCTTCCGACGCTCAGATCAGTCAGCAGGTGCTCGATAAGCTCACCCGTGAGATGCCTGAGAAATTCGTCGGGCTCACGGTCGAGACTCAGGATGGCGTCGTCACACTGAGCGGACGGGTAGACACGGGGCTGTCCAAGCGCAAGGCGGAGGACTCGGCTCGCAAAGTCCACGGCGTCACTGATGTGAAGGACGACCTGCGAGTCAACTTGTAGCAATACGTCGCGGCACCGCCGCGGCGCGCCCGCGCTCGCGTCTGCCGCGGCTCCATCGCAGGGATCAGGAGCTTTCGGGGCCGAGCGACGCGAGCACGGCCTCGAGCTCGCGCTTGCAGGTCTCGAGCGCCGGATCATCGTCCGACGGTGGAGCGTCGGCTGCGTCGATCTCGGCGCTCAAGACGGGGGGCGGACGGAGGTAGATCGGCGCACCGGCGCCGACCTGAATTGAGGCGAGTTCGGAATCCACGGGGGCCACCTACCGGCTCCACGGTCTTGGGCCGGCGCAGAGCAGCAACCGACGTACCCGAGCCTGCGCTTACGGTGCGCTGCCGCTTCCACGGCCAGAATCCTTGAGTGCCATGACGACGACGCTCGGCAGACCGAGCGCACCGAACGCCATGGGTGAGACGTTGCCCGACGCGAAGGCAACGTATTGCCGCCCGCCGATGGCGTACGTCACGACGCCACCTGCGAGCGCCCCGCCCGTCGGAATCTTGCGAAGCAGCTGGCCGGTGCGGCTCTCGAACACGAGGAGATTGCCCGCGATGTCCCCGGTGAGCGTCACGCCACCCGCCGTCGGCGTGACGCCGGCGATCACGGGCTTCTCGGCGTGATAGCGCCAGCGTACCTGTCCCGTCTCGCTGTCGAGCGAGGTGACCCAACCGGTGATCGGGCCATCCGGCTGCACGCTCCCGCCGAAGCTCGCCCGGCCGGGGGAGTAGTGCGTGGTGCCGAGCTTGACGATGAAGCAGGAATCGACGGCGCCGGTGACGAGCGTGTGATTGAGAGCGTCGAGAGCCGGACCGTTCCATTCGACGCCGCCGGCGTATCCCGGGCAGATTCGCACGCCCTCGGGCGTTGCGCTCTTGTGAAAGGCGGAAAAGGTCGTGACCGGTGTACGGAAGATCATCCGGTGCGTATCGCGATCGACCGCCGTGACGTACCCGTCCTTGCCACCGAACGCGACGACGTCGCGCACCTGACTGTCCCGATACAGCACGGGCGCCGCGACGAGGTCCTGGTCCTGCCAGTCCTCGGGCGTCGTTTGATACCACCATTTGAGAGCGCCGGTGCGCGCATCGAGCACGACGATCGAATCGGTGAAGAGGTTGCTCCCGGGCCGGTAGCCCTTGTCGATGTCGGGCCATGGATTGCCGACGGGCACGAAGAGCTCGCCGGTCGTCACATCGAGTGACAGGGCGCCCCAAACACCGCCGCCGCCCGTCTTGGCCGATTTCGGCCGCTTCCAGGTATCTGCGCCCCGCTCGTTGCCCATCGGGATCGTGTCGAACCGCCACAATTCACGGCCGGTCGCCGCGTCGTAGGCCATCACGCGGCCGCGCGCGCCGAGCTCGCTGCCGCTGATGCCCATGTACACGATGCCGTTCCATGCGAGCGGGGCCGCGGTGGCGCCCTCGCCGAGCCGTGGGGCGCCGATCACACTCTTCCAGAGCAGCCGGCCCGTCGCCGCGTCGAGCGCAATGAGGCGTGCATCGCCTGTTCCACGGAAGACACGCCCGTCCATTACGGCCAGGCCCCGATTCGAGGGAGAGTAGCGGTCCTCATCCGGCACATATCGATGCTTCCATCGGATCGCACACGTCCTCGCATCGAGTGCGACCGTCGAGAGCCCCGTATCCGTGTAGATCGTTCCGCCCGCAACGACAAGGCCGGCTTCGAAAGTCACCGGGCCGTCGATCTGCACGTGACACGTCTCGGCGAGCTGCGAGACGTTCGCGGCCGTGATCTGTTTGAGAGGCGAGAAGCGATCTCCTTCGAGGCGGCGATTGATCGTGAGCCATTCCGTCCCGGCCATCACCTCCGAAGCCGGGCGGGCCGGCCTCGACGGCGCGCGAGTTGGCGCCGCGCCTGGCGCGTCGTTTGGCGTGGCAGGGGCCGCTGCGGCGCGCGCTGCGCCGATCGGTGTCGTGGTCGGTGCGAGGACTAGCAGGGCACCGGCCGCCGCGAGGGC
>DASXNC010000339.1:0-2515 GCA_036495325.1 Steroidobacteraceae bacterium | reverse complement strand
TACGGCTGGCCCGCCGAAGATCCGCGCTCTGCGGAGCAGGGCGTCACGGTGAGAATCGCCGATTTCACACTCGCCGAGAATCCGCGGCTCGCCGGCTTGAAACACCTCAATCGGCTCGAGCAGGTCCTCGCACGGGCCGAGCTCATGGGCAGCGGGCTCGATGAGGCGCTGCTCCTCAGCCGCTCCGGCTGCCTCGTCTCCGGCACGATGAGCAACGTATTCGTCGTCTCGCGCTCGCGAGTTGCAACGCCGCGGCTCGATCGGTGTGGTGTGGCGGGAGTGATGCGTCGGGTTCTCATGCGTGCGGCTGCCGCGTCGGGCGTTGCGATCGAGGAGGCGCGGATCACGCGCCAGGATCTCGAGGCGGCCGACGAGATTTTTCTCACGAACGTGCGCATCGGCATCTGGCCCGTGCGCGCGCTCGGCTCGCGCGAGCTCGGCGCCGGTCCTCTCACGCGGCAGCTGCAGCACCTCATCGAGCCGCTGCTCGCGACCGGTCCTGCCGAGCCAGCGGGAGCGGGGCGATGATCCGGCGAATCGCGCTCACCGTCCTCGTGCTCGCGGTCCTTTCGGCTGCGGGCTACGGAGTTGTCTCGTGGCTCGCGCGCGAGTACGCGGCGCCGGGTCCCGCGCAGGCGGCCGTCCGCGTCGAGGTGCTGCCCGGCTCGACGGTTCGCGGAGTTCTCAAGCACCTCGCCGCGGCGGGTGCCCTCGCTCACCCGCGGCTCACGGAACTTTACCTGCGATTGCACGGGCGACATTTCAGCATCAAGGCCGGCGAGTACGAGGTAGCTGCCCACGCGAGCGCGGCGGATGTCGTGACGCTGCTCGCCGAAGGGCGCGTGGTGCTCGAGCAGGTGACGGTGGTCGAAGGGGCGACTTTCACGGACTTCCGCCGGGAACTCGAGAGCGACCCGCACGTGCGGGCTACGCTGCGCGGCTCGAGCGACGCCGCCGTGATGGCGGCGCTCGGCCACGAGGGCGAGCATCCCGAGGGCCGCTTCTTTCCGGATACGTACCGCTTCGCATCGGGGACGCCCGAGACGGAGATTCTGAAAGTGGCGTACGACAAGATGAGTGAAGTGCTCGCTGCTGCATGGGCCGAGCGGGCTCCGAACCTGCCGCTCGCGACGCCTTACGAAGCGCTGATCCTGGCATCGATCGTCGAGAAGGAGACGGGCCTCGCCTCGGAGCGCCCCCTCATCGCCGGCGTGTTCATCGAGCGGCTGAAGAAAGGCATGCGGCTGCAATCGGATCCGACCGTGATCTACGGCATGGGCCCGGAGTACGGCGGCGACATCCGCAGCCGCGATCTCACGACAGACACGCTCTACAACACGTATACGCGTGGGGGCCTGCCGCCGACGCCGATTTCGCTACCAGGGCGCGAGTCGATTCTCGCGGCGGTACGACCGACTGAGACGGGCGACGTCTACTTCGTCGCGACGGGCGATGGCGACGGCGGGCATCACTTCTCCGCCACGCTCACCGAGCACGACGCCGCGGTGCGTCACTATCTCTCGCGTTTGCGCGAGCAGGGCCTGCTGCCTTCAAAACCGGTGGGTCAGACGACGCCGGTGCCCGATGAAGCACCTGTGCAGCGCGGGCCGGCCGGACATGGTGCTCGGACGCGCGCGCGCACACGCGAGCGGCTGGGGGCGGGGTCGGAGCCATGATGGAGAAGCAGAAGCGCGGCCGCTTCGTCACGCTCGAAGGCATCGAGGGGGCCGGCAAGTCGACCGCGGCGCAGTTCGCGCGGGACTGGCTCGCCTCGCAGGGTATCGGTGCCTGCCTCACGCGCGAGCCCGGCGGCACCCCGCTCGCCGAGCGCATACGCGGGATCGTTCTCGAGCCCAGCGGTGAGCCAATCCCTGCGGAGGCCGAGACCCTTCTCATGTTCGCCGCTCGCTCGATCCATCTCGCGAGCCTGATACGGCCCGCGCTCGCTCGCGGCGAGTGGGTGATCTGTGACCGCTTCACAGATGCGACGCGCGCCTACCAGGGCGGCGCGCGCGGTATCGCGAGCTCGCTCATCGAGCAGCTCGCAGCGGCGGTGCACGGCGATATCGCGCCGGATTGCACGCTGCTGCTCGACTTGCCGGTCGCGGAAGGCTTGCGCCGGGCCCGCTCGCGCGCGGGCAAGGCCGATCGCTTCGAGCAGGAGCGCGAGGCGTTTTTCGAGCGGGTGCGGCAAGCGTATCTCGAGCTCGCACGCCGCGAGCCGCGGCGAATCCGGCTGATCGATGCAAGCCGACGCCTCGATGAGGTGCAGCGCGAGATCGAGCGAGCGCTGCAGGAATTGCGATGAACGCAGAAGGCCGCGACGAGCGCGGCGCACCGCAGGAGCCATGGCTCGATGAGACCAAGGCCGCTCTGCGCATCGCGCACGCGGCTGGCCGAATGCCCCACGCCGTGCTCATCCAGGCGGCCTCCGGAACGGGCGGTCAGGGACTCGCCCGCTGGGCGGCTCAGCTGGTGCTCTGCACGACGCGAGGGGCGGAGCCGTGCGGCATCT
>DASXNC010000338.1:0-6546 GCA_036495325.1 Steroidobacteraceae bacterium | reverse complement strand
AGCGCCAGAAACTCGAACGCATCCACCTCCGACTCGCCTCGCTGGTTGCGCAGTGCATTGAGAGCCGCCTTTAGCAGGTAGACGTTGTTCACACCGGGGATCTCGACGGGATACTGAAAGCCGAGGAAGACGCCAAGCCGTGCGCGCTCCTCCGGCGGGAGCGCGAGCAGGTCGCGCCCTTCGTACGTGACACTGCCGCGCGTCACCTCGTATCCCGGTCGCCCGGCAAGGATGTAGGCGAGGGTGCTCTTGCCCGAGCCGTTCGGGCCCATGATGGCGTGCACTTCGCCCTGCGGTACCTCGAGCGTGAGACCTTTGAGCACCGGCGCGCCGCCGGCCGAGACGTGCAGGTCCTGGATCGCGAGCATCAGCCCACCGCTCCTTCGAGGCTTACCGCCAGCAGGTTCTGCGCCTCGACGGCGAACTCCATCGGCAGCTCCTTGAAGACCGTCTTGCAGAATCCACTCACGATCATGTTCACCGCGTCCTCCTCCGAGATGCCGCGCTGCAGGCAATAGAACAGCTGGTCCTCACTGATCTTCGAGGTGCTCGCCTCGTGCTCGACGGTCGCGGAAGGGTTCTTCACCTCCACGTACGGAAACGTATGTGCGCCGCACCGACCGCCCATCAGCAGCGAGTCGCATTGGGTGAAGTTCCGTGCGCCTTGCGCACTCGGCAGGATCTTCACGAGCCCACGGTAGGTGTTCTGGCCCTGACCCGCCGAGATGCCCTTCGAGATGATCGTGCTGCGCGTGTCGCGGCCGATGTGGATCATCTTGGTACCGGTATCGGCCTGCTGATGGTGGTTCACGGTCGCGACGGAGTAGAACTCGCCGATCGAGCCGTCGCCGCGGAGCACGCAGCTCGGATACTTCCAGGTGATCGCCGAGCCCGTCTCGACTTGCGTCCAGGAGATGCGTGAGTTCCGACCGCGGCATTCGCCGCGCTTGGTGACGAAGTTGTAGATGCCCCCGATGCCGTTCTCATCGCCCGGGTACCAGTTCTGCACCGTCGAATATTTGATCCGCGCATCGTTCAATGCGACGAGCTCGACGACCGCCGCGTGCAGCTGATTTTCATCGCGCTGGGGCGCTGTGCAACCCTCTAAGTAGCTGACATGTGAGCCTTCATCCGCGATGATCAGCGTGCGCTCGAATTGCCCCGTTTTCGCCGCATTGATCCGAAAATACGTGGATAGCTCCATCGGGCAGCGCACGCCCTTCGGCACGTAGACGAACGAGCCGTCGGAGAACACTGCGGAATTGAGGGACGCATAGAAGTTGTCGGAGTAGGGCACAACCGTGCCGAGGTACTGCTCGATGAGCTCGGGGTGTTCACGCACCGCCTCCGAGAACGAGCAGAAGATCACGCCCGCCTTGGCGAGACGCTCCTTGAAAGTCGTCGCGACCGACACGCTGTCGAACACGGCGTCCACGGCGACGCCGGCGAGACGCGCGCGCTCGTGCAGCGGAACGCCGAGCTTCTCGTAGGTCGCGAGGAGCTTGGGGTCGACTTCCTCGAGGCTCTTCGGACCATCGGCGCGCGCCTTCGGCGCGGAGTAGTACGAGATCGCCTGGTAGTCGATCGATGGATAACGCGCGTGCGACCAGTGGGGCTCACGCATCGTGAGCCAGTGGCGCAGAGCCTTCAGGCGCCACTCCGTCAGGAACGCCGGCTCGCCCTTCTTGTGCGAGATGAGGCGCACGACATCCTCGTCGAGACCGGGTGGAACCGTGTCCGACTCGATCTCGGTCACGAACCCGTGTTTGTACTGGCGCGCGACGAACTCTTCCAGCTCGATGGCAGGCTTGCTCATGAGATGCTCGATGATCCTGGTTTCTGTTCAACTACCTGCAAATGTCAACTACCTGCGACTGTGGGTTCCCCGCTCAGGGCTCTCAGTGCTGCGGCCGCCGCGGCGCGAACTTGATCTCGCGCTCGAGCGCTGGCAGCTGCAGCTGCGCCGGATCGAGGCCGGCGAGCTGCGCGAGCGTCACCTCGTAGAGCGAGCGGCGGATAGCCTGATTGAGGCGTTGCCACACGCGTCCTACGCGACAGCTCTGCTCGATCTCGCACTGTCCATGCCCCGCGGAGCAGTCCGTGAGCGCGAGCGGACCCTCGAGCGCATCGAGAATTGCCGCGGCGCTGATCTCGCTCGCCGGCCGCGCGAGCTGATAGCCGCCGTGCAGTCCGCGAGTCGAGCTCACGAGCCCGGCGCGCTGCAGCTGCTTCAGCAGCTTGCTCACGGTCGGGGCCGCGATGTGCGTCTGCTCCGACAGCGCGGTCGCGGTCTGCACCCGCGCCGGATCGCCGGCGAGGGTCGCGAGGATCACGGTCGCATAGTCCGTCAGGCGGCTAATGCGCAGCATGGTTCACCCATCCGAAAAGTAGGACTATTTTAGTACTGATTGCCCGGGCGCGCAAAGCGTCTGCTATTCTTCGCGCCCCGATCCGGCGCCCGCGGAGCCCCCACGAGGCGGAACGGGCGGAACTCGACATTGGCCGGGATAGTCGCTCCATAAGGAGCCAACCGGCATCAAGACGGAGGTTCGACCATGAATCGCAGCGAGCTCGAGCGCACAGCGCGCGCCTTGGTGGTCAAGGGCAAGGGGATTCTCGCGGCGGACGAGAGCACCAGCACGATCAAGAAACGCTTCGACGCGATCAAGCTGGAGTCGACGGAGGAGCACCGGCGCGCGTATCGCGAGATGCTCTTCACGGCGCCCGGCGCCTCCGAGTCGATCAGCGGCGTCATCCAGTACGACGAGACCATCCGCCAGCGCACGCGCGATGGCGTTCCCTTCCCGCAGTACCTCGCGCGCCAGGGCATCGTCCCCGGCATCAAGGTGGACCTCGGCGCGAAGCCGCTCGCGGGGTTCCCGGGCGAGACGATCACCGAGGGACTCGATGGACTGCGCGACCGGCTCGCGGAGTATTACGGGCTCGGCGCCCGCTTCGCGAAATGGCGCGCAGTGATCGACATTGCGGAGGGCATCCCGACGTCCTATGCCATCGAGGCGAACGCGCACGCGCTCGCCCGCTATGCGGCGCTGTGCCAGGAGCGGGACATCGTGCCGATCGTCGAGCCCGAGGTGCTGATGGACGGCGCGCATTCGATCGAGCGCTGCGAGGAGGTGACGGATCGCGTGCTCGAGGCCGTGTTCGCGCAGCTTTTCCAGGCTCGAATCTACCTCGAGGGCATGGTGCTCAAGCCGAACATGGTGATCTCCGGCAAGAAGGCCGCGAACCGCGCCTCCCCGGAGCAGGTCGCGCAGGCACCGGTGCGCTGCCTCAAGCGGCACGTTCCCGCCGCGGTGGCCGGCATCGCATTTCTGTCGGGCGGGCAGTCCCCTGAGGAGGCGACGCTGCATCTGTCGCTCATGAACCAGATCGGCGGAGTGCCGTGGAACCTCACCTTCAGCTACGGCCGCGCGCTTCAGGACACGGCGCTCAAGGGATGGGGCGGCGCGGCCGCGAACTTCGCAGCTGGCCAGAAGGAGTTCGCCAAGCGCGCGAAGCTCAACGGCCTCGCAACGCAGGGACGCTACCAAGCCGCGCTCGAAGCGCAAGCCGCCTGAGCGCTAGTAGCCGCTCACGTGGTGCGACCTGAGCCTCCGCCGGCTGCAGCAAACGGCTCGGGTCCCGCCACGGCTTCCGTCAGTGCGACCGACGCCGCCGATGCCGTCGTCGATGTACGCGACGTGCATTACTCGATCGGCGGCCGGGAGATCTTCTCCGGCGTGACGTTGCAGGCGCGCCGCGGCCGCATCACGGCGGTCATGGGGCCGAGCGGTACGGGCAAAACGACGCTGCTGCGCCTGATCACGGCGCAGGCGCTCCCGGATAGCGGGCAACTGCTCGTCTGGGGGCAGGACGTGTCGAGCCTCGGATCGCGCGAGGTGTTCGCGATGCGCCGGCGCATGGGCATGCTCTTTCAGAACGGGGCCCTGCTCACCGACCTCGACGTGTTCGAGAACGTCGCTTTTCCGCTGCGCGAGCACACGCGCCTCCCCGAGCCTCTGATCCGCGACATCGTGCTCACGAAGCTCAATGCAGTCGGCCTGCGCGGCGCCGCGGAGCTGATGCCCGCGGAACTCTCGGGCGGCATGGCGCGCCGCGTCGCGCTCGCACGCGCGATCGTCATGGACCCGGAGCTGCTGATTTACGACGAGCCGTTCGTCGGTCTCGATCCGATCGCGCTCGGGGTCATCCTGCGCCTCATCCAGAAGATGAACGAGGCACTCGGACTCACGAGCATCGTCGTCTCGCACGACGTGAAGGAGCTCGCGACCATCGCTGACGACAGCTATCTCATCTCGGAGGGGCGGGTGGTTGCGGCGGGCACGCCCAAGGAGCTCGCGAGCGGCGGCTCGCCGATCGTGAAGCAATTCATGAGCGGCAGCCCTGACGGTCCGGTGCCGTTCCATTATCCGGCTCCGGACCTCGTGGCACAGCTCCTGGAAGGGGAAGGCGGACCGTGACGGACACGCCGGGAGCGAACGCGGAGGCTGGCAGCCTGCCCCCGGGACGCGCCGCACAAGAGCGCGGCCCGGGAGGACCTCACGCAGTGCGACCGCGCGGCGGCGGCCGCCCCGGCATCCTCCTCGGGGGTGTGGCGCGCGCAGGAGGCATCGCCCTTTTCGCGCTGCGGCTCGTAGCCGCGTGCGGGCCCGCATTCGCGCGGCCGGCCCTGATCGTGCATCAGATCTATAACGCGGGCGCACGCTCGCTCGTCATCATCATGTTGTCTGGCCTGTTCACGGGAATGGTGCTCGGCCTGCAGGGCGCGTATCTGCTCGCGCGGTTCGGATCGGAGAACCTGCTCGGCGTCGCCGCGGCGTTGAGCCTCCTGCGCGAGCTGGGTCCGGTGCTCACCTCGCTCCTCTTCGCCGGACGGGCGGGCACGGCGCTCACGTCCGAGATCGGCCTGATGCGCGCCACGGATCAGCTGACCGCGATCGAAATGATGGCCGTCGATCCGATGCGCTACGTGGCCGCGCCCAGATTTCTCGGCGGCTTGATCGCCATGCCGCTCCTCGCCGCCATCTTCAATGTCATCGGCCTCTTCGGCGCGCAGCTCATCGGCGTCTGGGAGCGCGGGATCGATCCGGCGGCGTTCTGGTCGCAGATGCAGAGCTCGGTGGTTCTGCGGGACGCGAGCGAGGGCATCATCAAGAGCCTCGTATTCGGCTTCGTGGTGACCCTCATCGCGGTGTACGGGGGATATCACTCGGAACCGACTGCCGAGGGCGTGGGGCTTGCTACGACGCGCACTGTGGTCACGGCGTCCTGGCTCACGCTGCTGCTCGACTACATGGTGACCGCGGCGTTCATGTGAGAGGTTAGACGATGCGCGCCAATCGGACGCTCGAAATCGGAACCGGCTTCTTCGTGCTGCTCGGCTTCGCCGCGTTGTTCTTCCTCACGACGCAGCTGCCCTCGAACGGCCTCAAGGTCGGCGGCGCACAGGGCGGGTTCCGCGTGACGGCCCAGTTCGACAACATCGGGGACCTCAAGAGCGGTGCACCCGTCGCGCTCGCGGGCGTGACCATTGGCGAGGTCACCGGGATCGGCATCGATCCCCAGAACTACCGTGCGGTCGTGACGATGCGTATCGATCCGAGGTACAACAAGATCCCCGACGACAGTGATGCGAGCATCAATACGCAGGGTCTGCTCGGCGGCCAGTACGTCGCGATCGGGGCGGGCGGATCGGAGACGTACCTGAAGAACGGCAGTCAGATTGAGTTCACCCAGCCCGCATTTGTCCTCGAGAACCTCGTCAACAAGCTCTTCGCGAGCTTCGCGAGTAAACCCGCCGAGTCGGGGCAGGGCGGCTCGAACTCGTCAGCCAGCCCGAGCCCGGGCGGACCTGGCACTAACCCGCCGGCGGGCGGCCAACCGGACGGGGCCAAACCGCACGGCGGGGGCAGACCCAAATGACGCGAGCGGACCGACACCACGCACGCGTACCTGGTAAGGAGCGATAACCATGCGATTCCTCTCCGTCTGGATGTACGGCCTCGTTCTCGCGGTCGGCGCGGCTCTCGCCGCCGCGCCCGGCGTCGGAACCGCGGCGGCTCAGCAGGGCGGCGCCAGCGCCGCGGCCGCCGGCGCGGCGGGCGAGCAGCCCTCGCAGGTCGTCGAGAGCGTTGCGCAGCAGTTCCTCAAGGACCTCGACGCGCACCGCTCGCAGTACAGCAGCGATCCGAAGGCGCTGCGCGCCGCGGTCGACCGCGAAGTGCTGCCGCACTTCGATGTCCAGCGCTCCGCGCAGCTCGTACTCGGCCGCTACTGGCGCACCGCGACGCCGGAGCAGCGGCAGCGCTTCATCGACGCGTTCGAGAACTCGATGTTCACGAATTACGGCAACGCGCTCCTCGCGTTCCGCACCGATCGGCTGCGTGTACTGCCGACGAACGTCGGCCCGGGGGACACGAACGCGCTCGTGCGGACTCAGATCCGGCGCGACGACGGTTCGACGGTTGGCGTCAACTTCGCGCTGCGTAGGACGTCGGAGGGCTGGAAGGCCTGGGACGTGATCAT
>DASXNC010000337.1:0-7415 GCA_036495325.1 Steroidobacteraceae bacterium | reverse complement strand
TTAGCGCGCGGGATGTGCCGGGCCTGTTCGGGGCTGGATTCCTTCAGGGCGGTGCCCATGCGCTCGCCCTCGGTCCGACGGAGGAGATTCCGTACCTGAAGAGCCAGCAGCGGCTGACGTTCGCTCGCGTCGGCATCGTCGATCCGGTGAGTCTCGAGGACTTCATAGCGCACGGCGGGTATCGCGGACTCGAGCGCGCGCTTGCGCTCGCGCCGGCGGAGATCGTCCAGGCGATCACGGATTCCGGCCTGCGGGGCCGCGGCGGTGCGGCATTTCCGACCGGCATCAAGTGGAAGACCGTGCTCGACCAGAAGGTCGAGCAGAAATATGTCACATGCAATGCGGACGAGGGCGACTCCGGTACGTTCTCGGACCGCATGCTGATGGAAGGCGATCCGTTCACGCTCATCGAGGGCATGACGATCGCGGGCCTCGCGGTCGGCGCGACGCAGGGCTACATCTATCTGCGGGCGGAATATCCGCACGCGCACCGCATTCTCAACGAGGCGATCGCTGAAGGCTACCGCGGCGATTATCTCGGCGCGAACGTCCGCGGCAGCGGCAAGCGTTTCGATCTTGAAGTGCGGCTCGGCGCCGGCGCCTACATCTGCGGCGAGGAGACCTCGATGCTCGAGAGTCTCGAGGGTCGCCGCGGTGAGGTGCGCGTTCGGCCGCCGCTGCCCGCGGTGAAGGGGTTGTTCGGGCGGCCGACCGTCGTCAACAACGTGATCTCGCTTTCCAGCGTCCCGGTCATTCTCGAGCGCGGCGGCGCGTTCTATCGCGATTTCGGTACCGGGCGCTCGCGCGGAACGCTGCCGATCCAGCTTGCGGGGAACATCAAGCG
This sequence comes from Steroidobacteraceae bacterium, assembly GCA_036495325.1. Taxonomy (GTDB): domain Bacteria; phylum Pseudomonadota; class Gammaproteobacteria; order Steroidobacterales; family Steroidobacteraceae; genus JASHUC01. The sequence goes on along the minus strand of DASXNC010000337.1, from coordinate 6,571 downwards.
AGGGGGTCTGGTCGAGCGCGCCTTCGGACTCACTTTGCGAGAGCTCCTCTACGACTACGGCGGCGGCTCGGCCTCGGGCCGTCCGCTGCGCGCGGTGCAGGTGGGCGGTCCGCTCGGCGCCTACATTCCGGCTTCGCAGTTCGACACTCCTTTTGATTACGAGGCGCTGGCCGGTATCGGGGCCATGCTCGGTCACGGCGGGATCGTCGCCTTCGACGACACCGTCGACATGGCCGAAATGGCGCGCTATGCGCTGGAGTTCTGCGCGATCGAATCTTGCGGCAAGTGCACCCCGTGCCGTATCGGCTCGACAAGGGGCGTCGAGATCGTGGATCGGATCAAGAGTGGAGTGCAGCGGGAGCAGAATCTGGCTCTGCTCGATGAGCTGTGCGAGACCATGGTGCAGGGCTCGCTCTGCGCTCTCGGCGGCATGACGCCGTATCCCGTGCAGAGCGCGGTCAAGCATTTTCCAGAGGATTTCCGCCGCAGCACCCGGCAGTAGCCGCCGGGTTATTTGGGCTGCGTAGGAGGCGAGACATGTACGCAATCGACTACACCGATCAGGGCACCCCGCAGAGCGCAGCGTCCGAGCTCGTGACGCTCGAGATCGACGGCGAGACCGTGACGGTGCCGGCAGGCACTTCAGTCATGCGCGCTGCGGCGATGCTCAAGCGGCCGATTCCGAAGCTCTGCGCGACCGACACGCTGAAGGCGTTCGGCTCCTGCCGGCTATGCCTCGTCGAGATCGAGGGTCGCAAGGGCTATCCGGCCTCGTGCACGACCGAAGTGGCGCCGGGGATGAAGATCCGCACCGAGAGCCCGCAGTTGCAGAAGCTGCGGCGCAACGTCGTCGAGCTCTACGTATCGGACCATCCGCTCGACTGCGACACGTGCCCGGCGGACGGTCACTGCGAGCTGCAGAACATGGCCGAGCGCGTCGGCGTCAAGGAGACGCGGTACGGCCTCGGCGGCGCGCGGCACGCCGGGCTCGCCCAGGACGCGAGCAATCCGTACTTCACGTTTGATCCGACGCTCTGCATCGTTTGCTCGCGTTGCGTGCGGGCGTGCGATGAGCAGCAGGGCACGCTGGCACTCACGATTCAGGGCCGCGGCTTCGGCTCAAAGGTCTCCGCGAGCCAGGACGAGCCATTCCTCGAGTCGGAGTGCGTCTCGTGCGGAGCTTGCGTCGAGGCGTGTCCGACGGGTGCACTCACCGAGAAGTCGCTGATCGCGGTCGGCAAGGCGCAGAAGGCCGCCGATACCACGTGCGCCTACTGCGGTGTCGGCTGCACGTTCAAGGCGGAAGTGAAAGCTCCCGTCGCCGCCGTGCGCGCCACAGCCGTGCCGGGGCGTGCGGTTGCAGCTCCGATCGCAACCAGCGAGCAGATCGTGCGCATGGTGCCAAGCCGTGCAGGCCACGCGAACCAGGGCCACGCGTGCGTGAAGGGTCGGTTCGCATACGGCTATGCGACGCATCCGGACAGGAAGTTGAAGCCGATGATCCGCAAGCGGATCACGGATGCCTGGCAGGAGGTGAGCTGGGAGGAGGCGATCGGGTACGCGGCGAGCGAGCTCAAGCGAATCCAGGCGAAGCACGGCCGGTACTCGATCGGCGGCATCACCTCATCGCGCTGCACGAACGAGGAGACGTTCCTCGTGCAGAAGCTGGTGCGCGCCGCATTCGCAAACAACAACGTCGACACCTGCGCCCGAGTCTGCCACTCACCGACCGGATACGGGCTGAAGAACACGCTCGGGGAATCGGCCGGCACGCAGGCGTTCATCTCGGTGCAGAAGGCCGACGTGATCATGATCGTTGGCGCGAATCCGACCGACGGCCACCCCGTGTTCGCCTCGCAGATCAAGCGCCGAGTGCGCCAAGGGGCGAAGCTCATCATCGCGGACCCGCGAGAGATCGGCCTCGTGCGCACGCCGCACATCGAAGCCGCCTTCCACCTGCAGCTCAAGCCCGGAACCAACGTCGCGCTCGTCAACGCGCTCTCGCACGTCATCGTGACCGAAGGGCTCGTGAAGGAGGATTTCGTTCGTGCGCGCTGCGAGGTCGACTCGTTTGAACGCTGGCGTGCCTTCGTCGCGGAGGAGCGCAACTCGCCCGAGGCGACCGAAGCGATCACCGGAGTCCCGGCGCACCTCATGCGTGGCGCGGCGCGGCTCTACGCGACGGGCGGCAACGCCGCGATCTACTACGGTCTCGGCGTGACCGAGCACAGTCAGGGCTCGACGATGGTCATGGGCATCGCGCAGCTCGCGATGGCGACGGCCAACATCGGGCGCGAGGGCGTCGGCGTATCGCCGCTGCGCGGGCAGAACAACGTGCAGGGCTCGTGCGACATGGGCTCGTTCCCGCATGAGTTCAGCGCGTACCGGCACGTCTCCGATCCGGTGGTGCGGGGCCTCTTCGAGCGCACGTGGGGCGTCGTGCTCGAGGCGGAGCCGGGCCTCCGAATCCCGAACATGTTCGAGGCCGCGCTCGATGGCAGCTTCAAGGGGCTCTACGTGCAGGGCGAGGACATCGCCCAGTCCGACCCGAACACGAACCACGTGAGCGCGGCGCTCGAGGCGATGGAATGCATCATCGTGCACGACCTCTTCCTCAACGAGACCGCGCGATTTGCACACGTGTTCTTACCGGGCTCATCCTTCCTCGAGAAGGACGGCACGTTCGTCAACGCGGAGCGGCGCATCGGACGCGTGCGCAAAGTCATCGAGCCGATGGCAGGTTATGCCGACTGGGAAGCGACGATGCTGCTGTCGAATGCGCTCGGCTATCCCATGCACTACACGCACCCTTCCGAGATCATGGATGAGATCGCTGCGGTCACGCCGACCTTCGCGGGAGTTTCGTTCGAGAAGCTCGACCGCCTCGGCAGCATCCAGTGGCCTTGCAACGATGCGGCCCCGGAGGGGACGCCCACGATGCACGTCGGGACGTTCGTGCGCGGCAAGGGCAAGTTCTTCGTGACGGAGTACGTACCGACGAGCGAGCGCTCGACGAGCCGCTACCCGCTGATCCTCACCACGGGACGCATCCTCACGCAGTACAACGTGGGCGCGCAGACCCGCCGCACGGAGAACGTCGTGTGGCATGACGAGGACGTGCTCGAGATCCATCCGCACGACGCTGATACGCGAGGCATCAAGGATGGAGACTGGGTGGGCATCATGAGCCGCACGGGCGATACGGTGCTGCGCGCGTGCGTGAGCGACAAGATCCAGCCGGGCGTCGTCTACACGACGTTCCACTTCCCGGAGTCCGCCGCAAACATCGTGACGACCGAGAACTCCGATTGGGCGACGAACTGTCCGGAGTACAAGGTCACGGCGGTTCAGGTCGTGCGCGTCGAACAGCGGGATGCCTGGGAGAAGCGCGCCGCCGAGGAGCGCGACAGCCGTAAGGGGCACGCGCGGCCCAGAGATGTCACGCCCGCCTGATCCGGAGATTGACCAGGCCGCGTCGCCGATCTCCGGCACGCAGGTCACGGTCGAGCGCTGGCTGCAGGGGACCGCGAGCCGGGCGACCGACGAGGTCGCGGAGGAGGCGCCTATCGCGCTGACCTACCACAGCGTGCCGCACGTCGTGATGCTCGCCACGCCTGCCGACCTCGAGGACCTCGGCTATGGGTTCACGCTTTCCGAGGAGCTCGTCGCGAGCCCGGAAGAGATCCAATCCGTAGAGGTCGCGGCAGTTGCGGGCTCCGCCGCGGGGACCGCGGCGGCCGGTGCGACGGATGCGACGGGCGGCGCCGCGGCTCAGGGCTCGGAAATCGAGGCCGCCGCCTACGAGGTGCGCATCGGCATCGCGTGGGAGCGCTTTCCGGAGCTGCTCCGCCGACGGCGTAATCTCACCGGTCGCACCGGCTGCGGACTTTGCGGGACCGAGACCCTCGAGGCTGCCGTGCGCGGGCGCGCACGCGTCGGCGCAGGTCCGAAAGTGACGCCCGAGGAGCTGCATGCAGCCATCGTGCAGCTCGAATCGCTGCAGCCGCTCAATGCGCGCACGGGCAGCGTACACGCCGCGGCATGGGTCATCCCGGGCGAGGGCATCCGGCTCGTGCGTGAGGACGTCGGGCGGCACAACGCGCTCGACAAGGCGATCGGGGCTCTGGTGCGCGGGCGCGCTGCGCTCGATGAGGGCTTCATGCTCGTGACGAGCCGCGCGAGCTACGAAATGGTGCAGAAAGCTGCGACGGTCGGCATCACGTTTCTCGCGGCGCTCTCGGCGCCGACCGGGTTCGCCGTGCGGCACGCCGAGCGCAGCGGCCTCACACTCGTCGCGTTCGCACGTCGCGACCGGCACGTCGTATACACTCACCCCAATCGGTTAGAGAGTTGAGATGGACGTCGATCACCTGGTGAAGATGGCGAACGAGATCGGGTCGTTTTTCGCGGGGGCCTCTCCGCCCGAGCAGGCCCCGCGCGACGTCGCGACGCACCTGAGGCGCTACTGGGAGCCGCGGATGCGCAAGGCGATGCTCGCCCACTTCGCGAAGGGCGGGGCGGGGCTCACGGATGTCGCGCGGCGCGCCGTCGCGATTCTCGCGGCCGAGGCGGGCGCGGCCGGTGCCACCTCTGCGGCCGGCGCGACGGGCACGGCTCAACGCGCGGGCCAGGGGCCGTCCGCCGGGGCCAACCCCCCGCCAGGCAAAGCCTGAAGCTCATCCGCGGGGCGAATAACTCCTATTCCCACAATCGATTTGCCGCTTTCGGCGGCGAGCCGCTACCGTTCAGCAACCGATCGCGGTGCGAGAGCCATGAACGCAGCCGGAAACCGTGCCGTTGCCACGTTGAGGCCTAGCGAGGGCGGTCGTGAGCCGCCGGGCCCCACACCTTTCCGCTTCTACGACAACCGCCAGAAATATCTGGCGTTCGTCAACACCTGCAACGAGAAGTCCGCGGTCGCGCGTCGCGCGATCCAGGAACTCGCGCACGTACGACCCTCGCCCCCCGCGATCCGGGTGTTCGACGCCGGGATGGGCGACGCGACGGTTCTCGCGCGGGTCATGCGCGGGGTGCATCGCATTTTCCCGACCGTGCCGATGTCGGCGGTCGCCAAGGAGATCAGCCTGGAGGACGTGCGGCTCGGGCTCGAGAAGATGCCCGACCGTTTCCAGGAGCACCCGGCAACCGTGCTCGTCATCACCAATCTCAACTATGCCGAGGCTCCGCGGCTCATGCCGCGCGACACACAGCTCGCCGCTGCCCTCAACTGGCAGGAGGTCCGACTCATCGGCAGCTCTGCGCACGAGTACGCGGAGCAGATCGAGGAGCTCGGCCCGACGCTCGATTACGGCTGGCAGACACGCCCGAGCTCGAAGACGGGCAATCCCGTGTTCCTGCGGCCCTCGGTGCTCGTCGTCTACCGCGAAGACCACAAGTTCCTGCTCGATGGGGTGATTCCGAAGCCGGGGCGCATCTTCGAGAGCTACGATCTGATCGTCGCCTCCCAGCCCTGGCGCGCGCGCATGTCGGCTGAATTCAAGGCCCAAAAGGTCCTCACGCCGCTCGTTCGCAGCCTCGCCCCGGGCGGGCGCCTGCTCGCGATCCAGTCCTGCGGGCGCGATCCCGCGCTCGAGATCATTCAGAAGCTCTGGCCGGGAGAGAACCCCTTCCAGGTCGATCGACACCAGCTGCTCGCGGCTCTCAAGACGGAGCTCGGTCGCGAGGCGCGCGATTTCACGCTCGTCGCGCCTCCGGACGACAAGGCGATCTTCCGCTACGAGATGCACACGCTTCCGTCGGAGATCGGCGATCGCATCGGCACCTCGACGCTGTTCGCCGCCTGGAACGCGGCGATCTACGTCAACCAGATCGAGGACGAGCGCCTCGATTCGGTCGTGCAGGGCGGCTCCTACCTCGAGGCGACGCAGCAGGTGCTGCAGAAACATGGGGGTCTCTGGTTCAACGATGAGACCTTCGTCGTGACGCGGCGCCGCAACTGAGCGCGTCGCGTCGGCGAGCGCCGACACCTTTCTTTTCAACAGCTAAGGCCTCTTTCCCGTACCATGAGTGCATCATCGGTCAATGCGCAACAAGTGAACGCCCAATCCTCGCTCCAAGGCGCAGAGCTCAAGCGCCGCATCGTCGAGTTCGCCCGCGGGACATCCACGGAGATCGCGCCCCACGACGAAGGACTCGTCCCGGAGCTGACGAACACACTGCCTCGCGGCACGACTGTCTATGTCGCCCACACGCCCAAGGCGACACTCGCCGACGTGGTGCGAATCGCGGTCAAGGTGCAAGCCGCGGGCATGACCGCCTCACCGCACATCGTGGCGCGGCGAATCGAGAGCGACCAGCTCCTGCGCGGGGCGCTGCGCGAGCTTCGCGAGGCCGGAGTCGAGCAGGTCTTGCTCGTCGCGGGAGACCGTAATCCTCCCGCGGGTGAATTCACGAGCACCCTCGAGATCCTCGAGAGCGGTGCGCTCGCCGAGTCGGGCATCTCCCGCGTCGGTGTCGCCGGTCACCCTGAAGGTCATCCGGCGGTCGGGGCGGAGGTGCTCTGGAGCGCGCTCGCGAAGAAGCAGGAGTACGCCGCGCGCACGGGCACGCG
>DASXNC010000336.1:0-5267 GCA_036495325.1 Steroidobacteraceae bacterium | reverse complement strand
AACGCCCCGGATGAGTTCCGCGATCGCCTCATTCAGCTGGCGATCGGTGAAGGGTTTGTTGAGGAAACCGTTCGCTCCCTTCTCCATCGCATCGACGGCCGTCGCCTTGTCCGCGAGCGCCGAGATGACCAGGATGCGAACCGAGGGTTTCAGACGCACGATCTGCTCGATGCACTCGATGCCGTCCATCTGCGGCATCGTGAGATCCATGGTGACCAGGTCGGGGTCCGTCCGCCGGAACAGCTCGATCGCCTCGACGCCGTTCGAGGCGGCCCCGACCACCTCAAGCTCGTCGAACTGTTGCGAGCGCTCGATGCGCCGCCTCATGATGTTCGAATCATCCACGATGAGCAAGCGGAACATCCGCCGCTCGTGGACCGCCGCATTACCGTTCGCTGAGCCCATGTACGATGTCGTGCCGCCGCCGCCCGGGCGCCTCACGCGACCGCGGTATCCGCCCTCTCGGGCGCGAGGGGGAGCGAGATCTTGAAACGGGTGAATTTGCCCGGGCTCGTGCTGACGCCGATCCTGCCTCCAAGCCCATAGATGTTGCGCGCGACGACGTCCATCCCCACCCCGCGGCCCGCATCCATCGAGACCTGATCCCGCGTCGAGAAGCCGGGCCGGAAAATAAGCGCCATCGCCGCGCGGTTGTCCATGCTGTCCGCCTCCTGCTGAGTGACGAGCTGGCGGCGCACCGCCGCGGCTTTCAGCTGCTCGGGCAGGATGCCCGCGCCGTCGTCCTCGAACGTGAGCTCGAATCCGTCGGCCTTGCGGCCGAACTCGACCCGCACCACCCCGGTGTCGTCCTTGGTATGCGCCCGCCGCACGTCCGCCGTCTCGATCCCGTGGACTGCCGCGTTGCGAAGCATCTGGATGAGCACGTCCTTCAGCGTTCCGCGGTAGGCGCCGGGAACTTCACCGAGGCCGCTCAGGTCGAGGCGAAGCTTCTTGCGATGATCGCCGGCGAGCCGCACGGCGAGCTGCTGCAGGGTCTGCGCGAGCTCATCCGGGCGCCGCGGCGCTGCCCCGCGCTCGGCATGGCTGTCGGCGGCCGGCGCTCCCGCGGGCGCCTCGCGCAGCGAGCTGAACCGCGCAGAGAGCTCGCGGACCATCTTCAGATGCGCCATGAGCTCGTCGAGCTTCACGACGAGCGGCAGGAACTCGTTGCCCGAAAGCGCAGGGGCCTTCTTGAGGTCGGAGACCGAGTCCTCGAGCGCGTGTACCCGATGCGCGACCGTCATCAGGTTGATGGCGGAGGCCTCGCCCTTGATCGAGTGCAGCTCGCGGAACATCCCGTCGAGCTTCTTGCGGAAGTCCGCATCGGTGCGCGCGGGCTCCTTCAGGATGGTGTTGATGAGCGTGAGTCCGGTCTCGGTCGCATCGAGGAACGCGCCGAGCTGGACGGGGTCGAGGTGCATGACGCCCATCATCATGTCCACCTGCGCGTTCGCGTTCTCCTGCGACTCCGCAAGCTCGCGCGCGAGCAGCACGCTCGAGGTGATGTCGCTCACGCTGACGAGCACGTGCTTGACGCCGCCCTTCGGGCCGAGCACGCGGTGGAAGTCGAACTGCAGGTAGCGCGTGTCGCGCCCGCCGTGGCCGTTGTCGACGTTGATCTCGAGCTGGCCGAGCGGATTGATGCTCTTCATCAAGTTCTCGTGCGCGCGCTCGCCCCAGAGCAGCTTGATGTACTTCGTGGCCGTTGCGAGGGTCTGCGCCGACACGAGCCCTTCGAGTAGCTCCTCGAACGGCAGACCCGCGAAATCTTTGCGCGCGAAGAGCTTCGTGAGCGCCTGCGACCACACGGCGCCGATCCGATAGTCCGCATCGAGCAGGAAGAAACCTTCGCGCACCGTGCGCAGGATGTCGCGCGTCTGCTCCTCGGACTCGCGAGCGGCGCGCGCGACCTTCGCTCCGGTCACGTGCAGGTAGGCAGCCGCGCCCGCGAGGACCAGCGCGATGAGCACGCCGCCCGAGAGCAGCAGGCGCAGCTGAGCGGCCTCGGTGTTCGCGTCCTCCTGCAGCCTCGAGGCGAGCGCCCCGAGGGCCCGCGTGAGCCGGGGGGAAGTCTCGTGCGTGAAGAGCTGCGCGCGCTTGACGCTCGCATAGTGCTCGCGCCCGCCGGCCGAGAACGTGCTGCCCTGATCGGTATCGACATAGGGCTGCCCAGAGAAGGAGGTGATGGGGTCGAGAACCGGCCCGTATTCGTTCCAGAGTCTCACCGCCTGTGAAAGCTCGGCGGAGCCGCCGATGCGTGAGGACTCGAGTTTCTGAAGATCGCGCTCGAACGACTCGGTCGTTGCACGCAGGTCAGAGAGCGCTTGTCCGGAGTAGGCGCGCTCCTCCAGCCGGTCGCGCAGCGATGTGATCTGCTGATTGAGAATCGCGGGGTAGGCCTCGAGCCCGCTCGCGGTCTGCAGGCCCGCCACCTCCACCGTCACGCGCGTGGCGAGACGAAAGCCGAGGAGGAGCACGATGCCCATCACCGCGGTGAGCAGCACGCCGACGCCGACCGTGATGGCCTCGCGGGCCCGATCCGCTCCGATGAGCGCACCCGCCCCCGTTCCGGCCCCCCGCTCGGGCGAGCGGCCGCCACTCAAGGTCGTTCCACTCAAGGTCGTTTCCGATGAGTACATGATGTGCGCTCCAGTAACCGCGCGGTCAGTTCTTCGGCGCTTCGAAGCGGATGATCATGCGGGTCGGGACCTCCGTCGGGACGCCATCGAACACCGCGGGCTTGTAGCGCCAGCCCGTCACGGCCTTCGTCGCCGCCCGGTCGAACACGTCTTCCGGCGTCGAGTCGACGACATGGACATTGCTCGGCCGGCCGCGCTTGTCGATGGTGAACTCGACGGTCACCGAGCCCGAGATGTGCTGATCGAGCGCCTGTTCGGGGTATTCCGGCGCAACGTAGCGAGTCCGCTGCGGCACGTAGCCAGGCGGAATCGCCCTCGGCGTGGACAGCGCGGCCGCCTGCGCCGGCGCGCCGGATCGGCCGGTCAGTACATCGGTGACGGCCTGCAGCAGCGCGGGGTCTGCTCCCCACTGCCTCGCGAGCGCCAGGTCGGCGCGCATCTGGTCCGCGCGTCCCGCCCGGGCAGAGGCCGTCGCACGCTCGAGGAGCCGCGTTGCGAGCTCGCGGCTCAGGGGAGTCAGCGTCGCATCGTTGGCCCGCGCGTTCTTCAGTTGTATCAGATAGGAGGCGGCGCTGTCGTTTGCAGGATCGGTGAGATTGCCGTCCTGCAGCCGTGCGCGCGCGAGCTCGACGAGCCGATCGGTCTGCGCGACGGCCGCGCGCTGCTTGGCCGAGGCGACGTCGCGCTGGTAGGCGGTGTAGTCGGTGGAGCTCATCCCAGCTCCCCGTGCTTCGGTTACCCAGGAGCTCGCCTGTGCGGTCTGGCCGGCGATCGCGGCCTCGCGGGCCTTGCGCAGCAGCGCGCTGACCAGATCGCGGGAGGCCTGTCTCGTTTGGGAATTGCTCGCGTCGGTCTGCTTGAGCTGCTGCAGGAAATACTTCGCGCTGTCGTCGGCCGGGTCGACCAGGCGCCCGTCGCGGATGCGCGAGGCGATGAGCTCCGCGAGATGGTTGACTCGGCTCTCGCTCTGATGCTTCGCAAGCTCAGCGCGCCACTTCGAGAGCTCGCCCGCCGGGAAGGCGCTCGACTGCTGCGCCTGTCGGATTAGCGCGGTAGCACGATCGACGTTTCCGGCGGCGAATGCGCCGCTGATCTGGGCCTGGAGCAGCCGGTTCTCGAGCCCCGGCAGGCGTGCATCATTCGGCGAGGCGATCTTCAGGCTCGCGAGGCTGCCCGAAGCCTCGTCGAGCTTGCCACCCGAGAGCGACTCGCCGAATCGCGAGACCAGCAGTGTCGCGAGCCGCGCCATTCCGTCCCGCGCCTCGCCGTTCGTCGGATCCACGCCGAGTGCCGAGCGGTAGTAGAGGAGTGCGCAGTTGCTCGTGGGCTCCGTGTAGCGGCGCTCGCGCATGGCAAGGCGCGCTTTCTCGAGGAGCGAGTCGAGCGTGCCCTGAACGAGAGAGGTCTGCGGCTCGGTGCTCGCGCTCGGCGCCGCTGTCTCAGCGGCGGGGCTGGCCGCCTGCGTTGGGGCGGGGCTCGCCTTCGGGGCCGGGGTCACCGCGGCGGTCGCATGCGGGTGCGCAGAGCCGCGCCCGAAGAGCCAGTACGCGCCGCCCGCGAGAGCGGCGACTGCAACGGCCGCAATGGCCCACATGGCAGGCTTCGGTAGACCCGAGGGCGGCTCTGCCGGCGCGAGCGCGGTGTCACTCGCCTCCGGCATCGGCTCGGGACTGAGCGGAGACCGCGCCTCGAAGCGGAACTCACCCGTGCGATCGGCGTCCCGCATGCGAAGATCGCCGCCGCGCCGTTCGGCATCGCGGCTCCTCGGATCGGCCTGTGCGCCGCGCGCCTCGCCTGCTCCCGCGGCGCGGGGCGCAGTGCGCTTCGCCTGAGCGTCCGCGAACGCGCCCTCGAACACGGCGGCCGTCTTGCGACGGTCGACGGGGATCGGCAGCACGGCGAAAACGTTCGAGCTCTTCAGGGCTCCGGCGACGGTCTTCTCCAACTCCGTCGGCGCGAAGACGATGACCGGAACGTGCGGCACCTGCCCGTGCGCCCGTTCGGCATCGCCCCTGAGGTCGGCCGCGTCCCGCGAGTCGATCGCGAGCAGCAGCGCGCGGCGTGCGCCTGCGAGCCGCTCGACAGCGGCGGCAAAGGAATCGACCGGATGCACGGCCGCCTGCCCGCCGAGCGATTCGCCGAGCTCGAGCAGGAAGTCATCGCGCTGCGTGATCGCGATCACCTCACCGGCGGGCTTGGCTGAAGGCTGGGCGCTCGGGCCCGCATCGGTCTCGACGGATCGGGATCCCGTGGATGGAGCTGAACTCGCCACTGTTGATTCTCCGTTCGCGGATGCGCCGGCGGCCCGTGGAAACAGGGCCGCCCCTCTGGTACCGAACTACCCGAGGATAGTTTCCGCTCCAGACAAGGCCTTGCGTCAGTTCACAATAACGAGATCCGCCGTCGCCGCGCGGAGACGATGTGCGCAAAGTCTGAGCGAGACCGCGGTTTTCGCGGCCGCGCAACCCGGGTGGAACAGCCACGCTCTAGTACGTTTTATGTCCGCGGCGCTCCCGCGTGCGGCTCCCGGCACCGGGCTTGCGACGTGCCCGGCATGGAAGTCAGGCCGCAGGCGACGCCGGAGTGGCGGCGGCTCGCCGAGCTCATCGCGGAGATCGAGACCGCCAT
>DASXNC010000335.1:0-4269 GCA_036495325.1 Steroidobacteraceae bacterium | reverse complement strand
CAGCACGAGACCCGGCACTTGCTCTCCGGCGACGGCTTCGGCGAGGACCGGCTCGCCGAGGTGCTGTTCGTCGACTCGGTCGTGACGCTCGCTCCGCAGCTCGCCGCCCTCGAGCGTCCATGGCTCGGCCCGTATCGGGCCGCCGACCACGAGCTGCTCGTGCCGCGCGGGGCGGGTCTCGGCAGTCTTGCACTCATTCCGCTCCTGCGGGGCGGTGAGCTCGAAGGGGTGCTCGTGTTCGGCAGCTCGGACCGGCGGCGCTTCACGAGCGAGCTCGCGAGCGATTTCCTCGCGCATCTCGGAGTCGTCGCGGCGGTGTGCATCGAGAACGCGGTAAATCGTGCGCGGCTCGTGCGAAGCGGGCTCACGGACTTCCTCACCGGGTTTCACAATCGGCGCTATCTGCATGCGCGGCTTTGTGAGGAGCTCGCCCGGGCGCAGCGCGCCCGGCAGTCGGTCGCCTGCCTGATGATCGATGTCGATCATTTCAAACGCATCAACGATCAATACGGCCACCTGGCCGGCGATGCGGTTTTGCGTGAGGTCGCGCTGCGGATCGACCAGGAAATGCGGGTGAGCGACACCGGGGCACGCTTCGGCGGGGACGAGTTCGCGATCGTCCTGCCGGAGGGTAGCCTCGCCGACGGGTCGATCGTCGCGCAGCGCGTGCTCAACGCCGTGCGCGGTGCGCCGGTCTCGATCACACCGGGCGTCTCCGAGACGGTGACATTGTCGATCGGCGTCGCCGTCGCGGCGCCGGCCCCCGAGACTCGCGATTTCAAATCGCTCGCCGAGCGCCTGATGGCGGAGGCGGATGCCGCGCTTTATCAAGCGAAGGGGGCGGGGCGGAACGGGGTGGCGAGCTCGGAGGTGACGGTCGCCTGAACGGCGGGTAGGACGCGGCAGGACTTTTCAGCTATCGCGCGATGCCCCAGCAGAAGGGGTCGATTGGGTCGAGTCGCAGCAGCGACTCGCTCGTCACGTGCGCCCGCCCGCTGATCGTGGGAATGATCTCGCCCCGCGCGCGGTCCTTCCACCTGTAGCGGGCGGTGAACCGGCTGCCGATGACGCTCTCCGCGATCCACGGCTCGCCTTCGGCGAGTTCGCCGTCGGCGGCGAGACAAGCGAGCTTCGCGCTCGTGCCCGTGCCGCACGGCGATCGATCATAGGCCCCGCCCGGGCACAGGACGAAGTTGCGTCCATCCGCGCCGGCATCGCGGGCCGAGCCGGTGAGCTCGATGTGATCGACCTCACCGAATCCCTGAGCGTTGACGGCGTGCCGCACGCGCTGCGTATAGCTCGTGAGCGCCGCGACGTTGTCCAGATCGAGTGCGAGGCCGTGCTCCGGCGTAAGGAAAAACCAGTTTCCGCCCCACGCCACATCGCCTCGAATCGTCCCGATCCCAGGCACCTCCACGCGGGCCGCATGTGCCTTGCGATAGCTCGCGACGTTCTCGACGTCCACCGTTCCATCGTCATTGAGCCGGGCGCTCACCGCGCCCACGGGCGTGTCGATCCGCAGTGCGCCCGGGGCGCACCGGCCGAGGTGTGCCAGAGAGGTGACGAGCCCGATCGTGCCGTGGCCGCACATGCCGATGCAGCCGACGTTGTTGAAGAAGATCACCCCGAGCGCGCAGTCGGCGCGGTGTGGCGTGCAGAGCAGCGCGCCGACGAGCGCGTCGGACCCGCGAGGCTCGTTCACGATGGCCGAGCGGAACCGGTCGAAGTGCTCGCGAAAGCGCCGCGCGCGCTCATCGAGAGGACCGTCGCCGAGCTCCGGACCTCCTTCGAGGACGAGTCGCGTCGGCTCGCCCGCGGTGTGCGAATCAATGATGCGGATTGTTTGCGTGGCGCGCTCCGGCATCAGCAATCCCGTCGCCGTGCCTCACGTCGGTCGAGTCGCCCGCGCGCGCTCGATGAGCGCCGTGACGGCGGTGCGTCGCTCGCCTGCGAGCGGCAGTCGCGGGGGCCGCACGCGCTCCGATCCGCGTCCCATCAGTGTCTCCGCGAGCTTGATGGACTGCACGAGATCGTGGGCGGCGTCGAGATGCAGCAAGGGCATGAACCAGCGATAAAGCTGCCGCGCCCGCTCGAGATTGCCCGCGCGCAGAGCCTCGTACAGCTCGAGTGACTCCCGCGGAAAGGCGTTGGTGAGTCCCGAGACCCAGCCACGCGCGCCGAGGCAGATCCCCTCGAAGACGAGGTCGTCGAGGCCGGCGAAGAGCCCGAAACGCTCACCGAAGGCATTGACGATGTCCGTGAACCGGCGCGGGTCGGGCGCGGATTCCTTCAGCGCGACGATGTTCGGCTCATCCGCCAGATGAGCGAGCGTTTGCAGATCGATCTCCACGCGATAGGCCGGCGGATTGTCGTAGAGCAGGATCGGAAGCGACGTCGCACGCGCCACGGTGCGCAGGTGATACTCGAGCTCGGCGCGCGTGGGCACGTACACCATGGCCGGCAGGACCATCAGACCATTGACTCCCATGCGCTCGGCATCCCGCGCATAGGCCACTGCATTCGCGGTCGTCAGCTCGCAGACGCCTGCGATGAGAGGCACCTTGCCTCCCACTGTCTCGACCGCTGCCCGGAGGACGGCCCGCTTCTCCTCCGCGCCGAGTGAGTTGTTCTCGCCCACGGTGCCGAGCAGCACGAGGCCGTGTACCCCGTCGCGCACGAGCGCTGCGAACGAGCTCTGGGTCGCAGGCAGGTCGAGCGACAGATCGTCGCGGAACTGCGTCGTCACGGCGGGAAGGACGCCGGACCACGGACAATTGACGGTGCGGGTTGCGGTGGAGGTCATGATAGCGGGCGTGTTTCGCGGGCGATTGCCGCGGCGCAGTTGCGTGCAGCGGCTGGCGCGTCCGCAGGGGATCGTATACGGTCCTCGCATGGCCGGCCAGAACACGGTAGCGGTGATCGGCGCCGGAATCGTGGGTTCGGCGGTCGCCTATGCACTTTCCCGCGAGGGGCGCCGCGTACTGCTCTTCGACCGCGGTGAGCCGGGAGTCTGCGGTGCGAGCTACGGCAATGCGGGCCACATCGCGGCCGAGTCGGTCGAGCCTCTGCCGACCGTCGAGCTGCTCCTCGGATTCTGGCGCCGGCTGTTCGCGTTCGGTGGGCCGCTCGATATTCCGCTTGCGCGTGCGCCGGCGCTCGCGCCCTGGGCGATGCGCTTCGCGATTGCCGCCCTGCGGCACCGCACGAACACCAATCACCTCGCGCCACTCGTAAGAGCATCGCCGTCCGTTCTAGGCGCCTGGCTCAAGGAGATCGGACGGCCGCAGCTTTTCAGGACCGCGGGACATTACGAGGTCTGGCGCGGTGCCGGTGCGGCACGGCGTGCCGAGCGGCAGGCGGCTCTGATGCGCCGCCTCGACATCGAGACAGTGCGCATGTCACCCGAGCAGCTCGATTCGACGACCCTGCGGGCCGAAGCAGCCGGCCTCTGGTACTCCTCGACCGGGTACGTGGTCGATCCCCTGCAGGTGGTGCGCGCGTTCAGCGAGGCGGCGCGTGCTCGGGGATGCGAGGTGCGGCGCGCGGAGGTGCGCGCGGTCGAGCAGTGCGGCACGGGTCTTCACGTCGTGACAGAGGTTGAGACCCAGCACGTGGAGGCCGTCGTGGTGTGCGCCGGGCCCTGGAGCGCCCCGCTCCTTACGCCCTTCGGCGTGCGAGTGCCGCTCGAGGCCGTCCGCGGCTATCACGTAGAGCTGCCGGAGCACGCGCCGCTCTTCGATTCGTCCGTCCTGTACGCGGATCACTATCTCGTTGTTACGCCAATGAGCGGGCGGCTCCGTGCCACGAGCTACATGGAATTCGAGCCCCCGCACGCGGCTCCCGACCCACGAAAGCCGGCGTACCTGCGGCGCTTGCTACAGGGGCTCGGTTATCGCTGCGAGGCGGACGGTCCGAGCTGGATGGGCTCGAGGCCGGTGCTGCCCGATTATTTGCCGGGGATCGGGCGGGTCGCGATGCCCGCACCGCTCTTCTACGCCGTGGGCCACCATCACATCGGCCTCACGACCGCTGCCATCACCGGCGAGCTCGTTGCGGATCTCGTCGCCGAGCGCGAACCGCGTCTCGATGTGCGCGGATTCGACCTGCGTCGCTTCGGAGCTAGGGCGCGGGCCGCTGCGATCCCCGCGCGGCCGTGCGAAGCAGCACGATGAATACCGGCGCGCCGACGAGCGCCGTGACCGCGCCCACCGGCAACTCGCGGGGGCTCACCACCGTTCGCGCGGCGAGGTCGGCGGCAGCGAGCAGCGT
>DASXNC010000334.1:0-2273 GCA_036495325.1 Steroidobacteraceae bacterium | reverse complement strand
GCGCGCGCTGGTGAAGCAGGCGCCGACGCCGGTGCGCTGGTTCATCATCGAATCCTCGGCGATCACCGATATCGATTACTCGGCCGCGCGCTCCCTGCGCGATCTGCTCGAGGACCTGGAGCACGAAAAAGTGCGAGTGATTTTTGGGCGCGTGAGCCGGTATCTCAAATCGGATATGGATCGGCACGGGATCTCGGCGGTCGTTGGCGAGGCGCAGATATTCCCGACGCTCCACGAGGCCACCGCGATGGCTGGGGTTAGATCACCGTCGGCGGCGTAGCCGGGGGCGCCCAGCCCGCACCGCTAGCCCGTGGCCGCGCTCGATTCTTTGGCCGGCCGCAGCCACTTCACGATCATCGCGGACAGCGCAGCCCGATCCACGGGCTTGCTGAGGAAATCGCTCATGCCGCACTCGAGACTGCGGGCGCGATCCTCGGGAAACGCGTTCGCGGTCATGGCTACGATCGGCACGTCGTGATCGAGGACTTCGGAAGTCGGATCGCGAATCAGCCGCGTGGCCTCGAAGCCGTCCAACTCGGGCATCTGGCAGTCCATCAGCACGAGGTCGTAGCGCTCCTTGCCGAGTCGGCGCAGCGCCTCGCGGCCATCGTTCGCCAGATCGACGTGGTACCCGAGCTTCGCGAGCATGTAGAGCGCTACGCGCTGATTGACGAAATTGTCCTCTACCAGGAGCAGGCGCACAGCCTCCGGAGCGGAAGCCGGTGTGGCCGGCAAGGTCACCGCCGCGTCGCGCGTGCGCTCGGGCTCGCTCGGAGCGAGACCGCTCGATGCCGCTTCGTCCAGGGCTCGATCAGCCCGCTCCGTCAGTACGGGAATAACGGGGGGCGCCTTGGCCGGCGGTGCATCGCGCAACGGGGTTGGGACCGGCGCCTGCGCGCGTGGCGGCACCGATGCAGCACTTTCGACGCCGACGTTGAGCGGGAGTACGAACCAGAACGTCGAGCCGGCACCTACGGTGCTTTGCGCTCCGATCTCGCCCCCCATGAGCTCGACCAGCGTCTTGCTGATCGCAAGCCCGAGCCCCGTGCCCCCGTAGCGTCTGCTCCTGGCGGTATCGCCCTGCGCGTACTGCTGGAACAACGTCGCCATCTGCTCCGTCGGGATGCCGATTCCCGTATCGGTGACGCTGATCTTGACGCGGCCGGGGTCGAGCACCTCCGCACCGATCGAGACCGAGCCGCCTTCGGTGAATTTCACCGCATTGCCCGCGAGGTTGAGCAAGACCTGGCGGATGCGCACAGGGTCGCCCTTGATGAACTTCGGCACCCTCGGATCGTAGCGTACGACGATGGCGACGCAGCGCTCGAGCGCCGCGGATTGGAGAATTGCACGTACCTCCTCGCAGACGTCGTGCAAAGCCATGTCGATTCTCTCGACGGTCATCCGCCCGGCCTCGATCTTCGAATAGTCGAGCACGTCGTTGATGACGGTGAGCAGCGCATCCCCGGACCGCTGCACGATCTGCGCGAACTCGCGCTGTTCCCGGCTAAGCGGCGTGTCGAGCAGCAGGTTCGCAAATCCAAGCACCCCGCTCATCGGTGTGCGCATTTCGTGGCTCATCACGGCGAGAAGCTCGCCCTTCGATCTCGCCGCGGCCTGGGCGTTCTGCGCTCGGATCTCGGCCTGCCGCTTCGCGGCGGCGAGCCGCGCCTGCGCCGCCCGGTCGCGCAAGCGAGCCCGCAAGGTGGCGCGGCTCAGCCGTATCACGAGGAGGCCGGCAAGCACCGAGAGGAGCGTCACCGCGGCGAATGCGCCGATTCCGGCGCGGCGGATCGCATGGATGCGCGCGTCGAAATCGCGCAGCCACATATCGACGCCGACCACACCGACGAAGCGGCCGCCGCGGTCGAAGAACGGCGCGTACGCGCTCATGTAGCTACGCACGGCTTCCTGCACGGGCTGGTCGTTGACCGCAATCTCTTGCCGCTCGAGCGCGCGGCGCAGCGTGGGATCGAACGTGTCGTGCGGCGCCATAATCAACTCGGGCGCTTCGTTGTCCCCCGGTACGCGATACAGATAGTCGGTGCCGAGAACGTAGTAGATGCGGCCGCGATCGAGTATGGCGGTATAGACATAGATGATATCCGACGCCGCCTTGTGAAACTTGACCAGCGGTTCCAGCAGGGCTAGGTGCTCAGAGCTGCCCGCTTGCGCCTGTGATCGGATGGTGCGATGCAAATCCCCGTCCACCAGACTCGCCGCGGTACGGGCGAGCTGCCTGAGCTCGGACTGAACAGCCTCGAGCTGCGCCT
>DASXNC010000333.1:0-3695 GCA_036495325.1 Steroidobacteraceae bacterium | reverse complement strand
CACCCATCCGCTCACGAAGCCCGGCCCGGAGTCGATGCCGGCATTCGCGAACACGACATCGAGTCGGCCGTACGCCTCCGCTGCAGCGTCGACCGCTCGATCGAGCGCGGGATGATCGGTCACGTCCACGACTTCGCCGCGTACATCGTACCCGGCTTTTCGCAGCCGTCCGGTCTCCTCCTCGATGCGCCTCGGATCCACATCGAGCAGCGTGACGCGCGCGCCGTTCTCGGCGAGCGCCTCGGCGTAGCCGAGCCCTAGACCGCTCGCGCCGCCGGTGACGACGACGCCGTAACCTTGTACTTTGAACAGCTCAGCGATCTTCATGTCGGCCGCCTCCGAAGACTGATGCCCGTGAACACCCAGGCCCAACGCATCTTACTAGGCGCGAGCGTGTGGCGGTGGTGGCGTATCATTGCGGCCGATATGCGCATATGGAGCGCCGCTCGGCGCATCTCGATCGAATCGGCCGCCCTCGCGCTCGTCCTTTTGCCCGTTGGGGCGAGCGCTTCGGCGCAGCCGCCCGCCGCCGCTCTTTCTCCCGATCAGCGTCCGACACTGGTGATCGTTGCCGCTCCAATGGCGCTCACCATCGTTCATCACGCAAATCCGCTGCCGCAAGCCGAAGCAGAGAAGCTCGCATTGGATATCGGACTCGATGCTGCCATACCGATCATCCGGCGCCGTGCGCGGAACGGTTGGGATCAGCTGCCGCGCGCCTGGCAGACTGAGCAGCCCGATCGGGGATTCTTCGCGGACATGACCGCCGCGCTCGATCCGGCGCAGCAAGCGAACTGGCCTTGGCGCGCGCTCAAGATCGTCACCTCGAGCGCGGAGGCGGACGCGGCACTGTCGCAGCTCTCGGGGCAGGATGCGGCGATCGCCACCTTCAGATCCGAGCTCGAGGACCAGCTGAACGCCGTCCAGCTGGTCGCACGAGCGAACGTGCGGCTGATCCACAATGCGGGGACGCCGGGGCAGAGCGGCATGCAATTCAACATCCGGCGCTACGGGCATCCCATCGTCGCGGATTGGGGCCGCCCGCGAAAGTATGCGGGTGTGTTCCAGTCCGGCGGCGCGCTCGATGAGGAGGTGAGCGCGTCAGCGCTCGATCTGAGCCACGCGCTTGCGGTCGTCATCGCGCGGCTCACCACTCCCCCTACACTCATGACAGCGAGCCGGCACTACGGCGACTTGTCTCACAAGCCCGATTGCCCTGAGTGCCGCCCGAGCGATCCGGTGATCCACGAGGAACCCGGGCGAGTGTGGGTGATCCCGGCCCGGCTCCGCGCGACGCTCCTGTCGCTTCCGGTCGGCTGAACCTATCCGCCTTGTGCTTCCTCGTCCGGCCCGCGCCGGGCGCGCAGCCAGCCGAGGCCGTCCGCTGTGCGGCCGGAGGGGTGGTACTCCGCACCGAGCCAGCCCGCGTAACCGCTCCGCTCGATGGCGCCGAAGATCCGGTCGAAATCGAGCGTGCCTGTTCCGGGCTCGTGCCGCCCGGGACTGTCGGCGAACTGGATGTGGGCAACGCGATCGCGCACCGCATCGAAGGCAGCCGCCGGCTCGAGCCCGAGCCGGGCCGCATGATAGACGTCAAACTGCAGGCCCGCGCGCGAATCGGATCGGGAGAGAACCTCCGCCGCGAGCTCGAAGCTCGCGACGCAGTAGCCTGGAACGTCGTGGGGATTGATCGTCTCGAGAAGCGGCCGCGATCCGACGCTCCCCAGCACCTCCGCGGCGAGCGAGAGGTGCTCGATGAGCAGCTCGAGGCACTGTTCGCGTTCGGCGGCGACGGCCCGGCCGGCGAGGACATTCACGCAAGGGGCACGAAGTGCCTCGGCATACTCGGCGGCGCGTTCGAGCGACTCGCGGAACGCGGCCCGGTGCTCGGGCCGGCACGCCATGCCCGGTGAGCTCGAGTCCGGACCGAGCGGCGCATTGATCAGCGCGACGGGCAAATCCGCCTCGATGGCCGCGTGCGCGATTGCCGAGGCTGGTTCCTCATACGGAATTTGAATCTCGGCGGCCCCGAAGCCTGCCGCGCGTGCGGCGGCGAAGCGCTCGAGGAGCGGCCGCTCGCGAAAGAGCAGGCTGAGATTGGCGGAGAATTTGAGCACGCGCCGACGCAATCGTTAGGATATCGACCTTATCATGAAAACGACTCGTACCCGGTGCGGAGCGAGAGCTGCCGCCACCATCGCGATTCTGATCGGTGCGCCGCCTGCGGTCTTGTGCGCGAGCGCTGTCGCCCCTGCTACAGCCACTGTTGCGCCGCCGGCCGCACAGACCCCGCGGAGCGCCTACGCCGGACTCGCCTGGCGGCTCGTCGGACCATTCCGCGGCGGCTGGGCCACGATGGCGACCGGAGTTCCCGATCGGCCGGACACCTTCTATATCGGCACCGCGGGGGGCGGAATCTGGAAGAGTGAGAACGCCGGCCGCACCTGGGTCTCCATGGCAGATCGCCTTCCGCCGGCGATCGGCGCCATCGCAGTCGCCCCGTCGCGACCCGACACGATCTACGTCGGGACGGGGCAGGTGGCCCCGCGGTACGACATCGCCGCCGGACGGGGTATGTATAAATCCGCCGACGGGGGCCGCTCATGGGCTGCGATCGGTCTTGCGAACACAGAGCACATCGGCGCGATCTGGGTCGACCCGCACGATGAGAACACCGTAGTCGTCGCCGCTCTCGGGCCGCTGTTTCGTCCGAGCGGCGATCGCGGTATCTATCGATCGAGCGACGGCGGCCGCACGTGGAATTCCGTGCTCGCGATCAATCCTTCGACGGGGGTCGTCGATCTCGCAGCGGACCCGGCTCGCCCGGGCTTGCTTTACGCGGCCGCGTGGCAGGCACGACTCGAGCCCTGGCTCTCGTATTTCAAGCCCATCGTCGGCCCGGCCAGCGGGATATACAGCTCCTCCGACGGTGGCCGATCATGGAGTCGGCTCGCGGGCGGGGGCTGGCCGGAGGGCCCGCTCGGGCGCATCGGGCTCGCGGTGGCGCATACCGAGCACGGGACGCGCATCTACGCGACGGTTGACTCGGCAAAATCGGGCGGCGTGTGGCGTTCGGACGATGGTGGCGGGCACTGGCGTCGGATGAATGCCGATGCCGAAACATTCGGCAACTGGTACTTCTCGCGGCTCACGGTTGACCCGCGCAATCCCGACACGCTCTACGCGATGGGGCAGTCGATCCGCCGCTCGCGCGATGGCGGAAAGACGTGGACGGTCATCAAAGGCGCGCCGGGCGGCGATGACTACCACTTCCTCTGGATCAATCCCCGCCATCCGGATCACTGGATCACGGCCTCCGATCAGGGCGCGGTCGTGACGGTCGATGACGGTGAGACCTGGAGCAGCTGGTACAACCAGCCGACGGGCCAGTTCTATCATCTCGCCGCGGACGATCGCTTCCCGTACTGGGTCTACAGCGGCCAGCAGGACAGCGGGACGGTCGGCGCCGCAAGCCGCAGCGACTATGGCTCGCTGACGTTCCGCGACTGGCATCCGGTCGGCGGCGACGAGCGTGACTACATGATCCCCGATCCGGACGATCCGCTGCGCGTCTACGGAAGCGGCCTCGGCGGACGCATCTCGCGCTGGGACGGCGAGACCGGTCAGGTCGCGAATGTCTCGCCGTGGCCGGTGAGCAGCTACGGCAAGCGGCCGGATACCGTGAAATACCGCTA
>DASXNC010000332.1:0-3490 GCA_036495325.1 Steroidobacteraceae bacterium | reverse complement strand
CTTCCGCCGTGCGCCGCGCCAGATCCACGCGCGCATCGCCGAACTGCAGCTCGTGCCCGACGTCGCTCCCCCGAGCACCTCGCCTGAGCGCGGCACGCACCCGCGCGAGCAGCTCCGGCGCGCTGAAGGGTTTCGTCACGTAATCGTCGGCGCCGGCATCGAAGGCGGCGATCTTCTGCTCCTCGGCCGTGCGCGCGGACAGCACGATGATCGGCATGGGCGACCAGGCGCGCACGCGCCGAATGACGCTCACTCCATCTCTATCGGGCAATCCCAGATCGACGAGCAGCAGATCGGGCTTGTGGGATCGAGCCTCGATTTCGGCACGCTCCGCGGTCGCGGCCTCGGCGAGCCGGAACCGTTGTGATTCGAGCAGCGCGCGCAGAACGTCGCGAATGGCTGCGTCGTCCTCGACCACCAGGATCCGGTGCATGGCCTCGGTCATGGCGGCGCGAGCGGCAGCGTGAACTCAAAATGGGCTCCGCCCTGCGGGCGGTTGCGAGCCGTGATCTCCCCGCCGTGCTCGTGCACGATGGCCCTGCAGATCGCAAGTCCCAGCCCCACTCCGACTGTGGTGCCCTCCTCCGATCCGCGCTGGAATTTCTCGAACAGCCGCGCCGGATCGCCGGGCGGCAGACCCGGACCCGAGTCATCCACCGTGACGAGCACGAACGCCTTATCGAGGACGGCAGAGATCACGACCTGTGTGCCGGGAGGCGTGTACTTCACGACGTTGTCGAGGAGATTCGTAAAGAGCTTCACGATGAGCGTCGCATCGACATACACCGGAGGCAGGGTGGCGGGCAGTCGGGTCTCAACCGTATAGGCGGCGAGCCGCGGCCCGAGCTCCCGCAGCGCTGCCCCAATGAGGTCCTCGAACATCTGCCAGTCCCGCCGGAGCACGATTTGTCCGACCTCGAACCGCATCAGGTCGAGCACATTGGTGATGAGCTCGGACATCTCGCGAGCCTTCGCTTCAATCGAACGAGCGAGCGATGAGCGTGTCGTCTCCTCAAGCGCCGCGCCCTGCTCCGCGAGCGTACCCCCGGCGCCGGCGATCGCCGCAAGCGGCGTTCGCAGGTCGTGGGAAATCGACGCGAGAAGCGTGTTGCGGAGGCTCTCCCGCTCGGCCGCCACTCTCACGGCCTCGGTCCGCTCGGCGAGCTGCGCTCTCTCGAGTGCCACGCCGATCTGACTTGCGAAGGTCTCGAGCAAATGGCGCTGCTCGGGAAGTGAGACACGCCGCCGATTTGTGGGCAGCACCGCAAGCACCCCGAGACGGCGCTCACCATCTCCGAGCGGGACGTAGAGCGCGGGAGCGGCGGTGAGCGTGTCGGTCTCGAGCCCCGCCTCGCGACCGTGGTCGGCGACCCATTGCGCGATGGCGAGGTCCGCCCCGCGCAAGGACTGCTCGAGTGGCGGCCCCGCCGGCATGTGAAGCTTCCCGTGCTCGTCGGGCAGCAGAACCACGGCCTTGCACTGGAAGACCTCCGCAACGTGCCTCACGGCCGCCGTCGCGAGCTGTGTGATGCCGCGCGTCGCCGCAAGCTCCCGGCTCATGGCGTACAGCAGCGCCGTGCGCCGCTCCCGAGCGCCCGCGACTCGCGTCTGCTGGCGCACGCTCGCCATCAGCGTGGCGCTCACCAGGCCCACGATCAGCATCACCGCGAACGTCACGAGGTACTGTGCATCCGAGACCGCGAAGGTGTAGCGCGGCGGAACGAAGCAGAAGTCGAATATGGCGACGTTGAGAACGCTGGTCGCAACGGAGGGCCCGCGTCCGAGCTGCGTTCCGGCAACCGTGGCTCCGAGCAGATACACCATGACGATGTTCACGAGCTCGAAGCGCGGAGTCATCGCGTATGCCACGATCGTGCACGCGATGCTGATCGCGACCGCCCAAGCGTAGCGATCCCAGGGAATCTGCACCGGCAGGTTGTCGGGCCGGTTCTGGGCTCGGTCGGCACGCGGGATTCCCGGGTGCTCCGGGGGCGCGACGGTGATCACATCGAAGCCCCGCGCGCGCCGTGCCAGCTCGGTGGCCGTCGAGGGACGCAGCAATGCTTTGAGGCCGGAGCGCTTCGGAGCCCCGACGATCACACGCGTCGCATTGCGCGTCTGCGCATACTCGAGCAGCGCCTCGGTCGCCGTCGGCCCATCGATCGTCACGGTCTCCGCGCCGAGCGATTCGCCGAGGCGCAGGATATCGATGCGCCGGTTGCGCTGTGCATCGGACATCTTGAGCAACGCAGGCGTCTCGATGTAGACCACGATCCAATTGGCATCGAGCGCGTCCGCCAGGCGCTTGCCGGCACGAACGAGCTGCTCGGACTGGCGGTCCGGCCCGGTCGCAACTAGGATCCGCTCGCCGGGCAGGCGCGGCTGCAGGTCACGAGCGAGCCCCGCAGTGGCGCGTGCCTCCGCCTCGACTCGGTCGGCCACGCGCCGCAGCGCCATCTCCCGCAGCGCCATGAGATTCGGCATGCGGAAGAACCGCTCAACCGCGTTCGCCGCTTCGTCGCGGATGTACACCTTGCCCGAGTGCAGTCGCGCGAGCAGCTCCTCCGGCGGCAGATCGATCAGCTCGACCTCGTCCGCCTCGTCGAAGACGTGATCGGGCAAGGTCTCGCGCTGACGCACGCCCGTGGTCTGCGTGATCAAGTCGTTGAGACTTTCGAGGTGCTGAACGTTGACGGTCGTCCAGACGCTGATGCCGGCCTCGAGCAGCTCCTCAACGTCCTGCCAGCGCTTCGGATGACGCAACGCGGGCTCACCGCCCGTCAGATTGGAATGTGCGAGCTCGTCGACCAGAAGAACCGTCGGACGCCGCTTCAATGCGGCGTCGAGATCGAATTCCTGCCGCACGAGCGACCGGTAGCGCACGGGCAGCGGGGGTAGCCGCTCGAGCCCCTCGAGTAGCCGCTCGGTCTCGACGCGGCCGTGCGGCTCGACATATCCGACCACGACGTCCTTGTCCGCGAGCCGCGCAGCTCGGGCTGCCTCGAGCATCGCATACGTCTTGCCTACCCCGGCGGATGCGCCGAAGAAGATGCGTACGCGCCCACGCTGCGCGCGCGCCTCCTCGGCCTGCACGTGCGCCAGGAGCTTGTCCGGGTCCGGGCGTACCTCCGCCATCAGGTCGATCGATCAAGCGCCATGTTCAGCTCCAGGACGTTCACGCGCGGGTCGCCGAACAGCCCGAGTACCCTACCCTTCGCGTGGGCCGCGATCAAATTTCTCACGTCATCGAGACTCACACCGCGCACGCGCGCAATCCGCGGAGCCTGGTAGTACGCCGCCGCAAGTGAAATGTCCGGATCGAGGCCGCTACCCGAAGCCGTCACAAGATCTACGGGAATCGGCGAGTTGTTGCCCGGATCGGCCGCATGCAACGCATCGATGCGCGCCTTGATCCCATCGGTCAGGGCCGGATTGAGCGGACCGAGATTCGAGCCGGTCGAGCCGGTGCCGTTGTAGGGTTGAGGGGTCG
>DASXNC010000331.1:0-1522 GCA_036495325.1 Steroidobacteraceae bacterium | reverse complement strand
CGCCGCGACAGCACCGCAAGCATCTGCTCTCGGCGCGCGGCACCGGCTCGCGTCCGAAACTCGTCACGGTGGATGATCTGCAGACGCAGGCAGAATTCGTGTGCGGCGAGGTGCTGAAGCGGCGCGAGGCAAACGTGCCGCTCAAGCGCCAGGCTGTGCTCTTCAGAAGCGGCAGCCACAGCGACATCCTCGAGATCGAGCTCTCGAAGCGCAAGATTCCCTTCGTCAAATACGGCGGGCTCAAATTCCTCGAAGCCGCGCACGTAAAAGACCTTCTCGGAATCCTGCGCTGGGCCGACAACCCTCGCAATGCGGTCGCCGCATTTCGCGTCGTCCAGCTGCTGCCCGGGATGGGTCCCGCGCACGCACGCAAGGCGATCGAGCACCTCGAGACGCAGAATTACTCGTTCGAAGCGTTGAAGAGCTTCGAGGCTCCGCAGCCGAGCGCGGTCGATTGGCGCAAGCTCACGGCGCTGATGCTCGAGCTCGGCAATCCCGAGCGGCAGTGGCCCGGGCAGGTTCACCTCGCGCGGGAGTGGTACCGGCCACACCTCGAGCGCATCTACGAGCACTTCCACACCCGCGTCGGCGATCTCGATCAGCTCGAGCTCCTCTCCAGTCAGTACGTCTCGCGCGAGCGCTTCATCACGGAGCTCACGCTCGATCCGCCGGATGCGACGAGCGATCTCGCCGGCCAGCCCGTGCTCGACGAGGACTACCTCGTGCTTTCGACCATCCACTCCGCCAAGGGCATGGAGTGGGACACGGTCTTTGTGCTCAACGTCGTGGACGGCAGCTTCCCCTCCGAGTTCGCAACGGGCAGAGCGGAGCTGATCGAAGAGGAGCGGCGCCTGCTTTACGTCGCCATGACGCGAGCACAGAACGATCTCTTTCTCTTGGCGCCACTCCGTTTCCCCGTCACGAGCCAATCTCGCCAATCGGACGCGCACGTCTACGGCGGCCGCAGCCGCTTCCTGACGGACAAGGTCATCAAGGCGTTCGACGCCGATACCGTTCGCAGTGCGCAGCTCGGCGAGGCGACGCTCAAAGGGGGGGAGGACGCGACGATCGATGTCGGAGCAAAGCTGAAAGAGATGTGGTGAGGTCAGCGTGAATCGCGGCCCGCTTCGCTCCACACGCGGCGGATCAAGTCCGCGAACCGTGGGTCGCTCCGGACCGGATCGAAGAAGGGATGCACCCGGAGGAACTGCAGGATGTTCGACTGTTCTGCATACGCCTGCTCGAGCGAGTGGAAGGCGGCGTCCTTGTCGCCGAGCCCGAGATAGCCATTCACGAAGGCGGCCGCGGGGATGTATCCCGCTGCCCGCCGGCGCTCGAGATCGGCGAGCAGCCTCAAGGCATCTGCGCGCCGCCCGGCGAGGGCGTAGGCGTGGATGAGCACGCCGGTCGCCGCGGGGCTGCCCTTCGTCAGGAAGACCGCGCGCTCGAGCGGCGGAATGGCATCCGACGAGCGGCCACTCGCGCTCAGCACGAACCCCAGCCCGCTGAGCACGGATGGGTC